>NZ_DJUS01000107.1:0-30445 GCF_002438365.1 Pseudomonas sp. UBA6276 | reverse complement strand
ACCTTGATGCCGGTTTCCAGCAGGTCGTTGCCGCCTGCCTGTTCCGCGAAGGAAGGTGCTGGACGGTGAATGCCCCAGCGCTCTTCGGTATCGATCGGGCCCGCTTCGTCGATCGGGTTGCCCAGAACGTCCATGATGCGGCCCAGGGTGGCCTTGCCGACAGGGACGGAAATGGCTGCGCCGCTGTCGAGCACGTTCAGGCCGCGTTTCAGGCCTTCGGTGGAACCCATGGCGATGGTACGAACCACGCCGTCGCCCAGCTGCTGCTGGACTTCGAGAGTGGTTTCAGCGCCTTGTACCTTCAGCGCGTTGTAGATGCTCGGTACGCTGTCGCGTGGAAATTCCACGTCGATAACGGCGCCGATGATTTGAACGATACGTCCGCTACTCATAGCTGGATCCTCTGAATATTTGAACCGTTAAACCGCGGCAGCGCCGCCGACGATTTCCGAGATCTCTTGGGTGATCGCAGCCTGACGCGCCTTGTTGTAGATCAGCTGCAAATCGCTGATCAGGTCGCCGGCGTTGTCGGTTGCATTCTTCATTGCGATCATCCGCGCCGCTTGTTCAGCAGCGTTGTTCTCGACCACCGCCTGGTACACCTGCGACTCCACGTAACGCACCATCAGGCCTTCAAGCAGCTCTTTGGCGTCGGGTTCGTACAGGTAATCCCAGTGGTGCTTGAGTTCTTGATCCGGGGTTGCCTCCAACGGGATCAACTGCTCCACCGTTGGTTGTTGCGTCATGGTATTGATGAACTTGTTGGACACCACGGACAGGCGATCGATACGGCCTTCCAGGTACGCGTCCAGCATCACCTTGACGCTGCCGATCAGATCATTGATCGACGGCTCTTCGCCCAGATGGCTGATCGCTGCCACGACGTTGCCGCCGAAGTTGCGAAAGAACGCTGCACCCTTGCTGCCGATCACGCACAGGTCGATTTCGACGCCGCGTTCGCGATTGGCCGCCATGTCCTTGACCAGGGCCTTGAACAGGTTGGTGTTCAAGCCGCCGCACAGACCACGGTCGCTGCTCACCACGATATAGCCGACGCGCTTGACGGCGCGTTCGATCATGAACGGGTGGCGGTATTCCGGGTTGGCGTTGGCCAGATGTCCAATCACCTGGCGGATACGCTCCGCGTAGGGACGGCTGGCTGCCATGCGCATTTGTGCCTTGCGCATTTTGCTGACCGCCACTTTTTCCATGGCGCTGGTAATTTTTTGCGTGCTTTTGATGCTCGCAATCTTGCTGCGAATCTCTTTTGCGCCTGCCATGTAACACCTATCAGGTTAGCAAGCAGGGGCCTTGCGGCCCCTGCTGCGGCTTACCAGGTTTGGGTGGCCTTGAACTTCTCGATACCGGCCTTGAGGCCAGCGTCGATTTCGTCATTGAAGTCGCCCTTCACGTTGATCTTCGCCAACAGGTCGGCGTGATCGCGGTTGAAGTAAGCAATCAGGGCCTGCTCGAAGCTACCAACCTTGGCGATCTCGACGTCGGTCAGGAAACCACGCTCGGCTGCATACAGCGACAGCGCCATGTCGGCGATCGACATCGGCGAGTACTGCTTCTGCTTCATCAGCTCGGTCACGCGCTGGCCGTGCTCGAGCTGCTTGCGGGTGGCTTCGTCCAGGTCAGAAGCAAACTGGGCGAATGCCGCCAGTTCACGGTACTGAGCCAGAGCGGTACGGATACCACCGGACAGCTTCTTGATGATCTTGGTCTGAGCGGCACCACCTACGCGGGATACCGAAACACCGGCGTTCACTGCAGGGCGGATGCCCGAGTTGAACATGGCCGATTCCAGGAAGATCTGACCGTCGGTGATCGAGATCACGTTGGTCGGNNTCGGAACGAACGCGGAAACGTCGCCAGCCTGGGTTTCGATGATCGGCAACGCGGTCAGGGAACCGGTCTTGCCAGTCACTGCACCGTTGGTGAACTTCTCGACGTACTCTTCGGAAACGCGCGATGCACGCTCCAGCAAGCGGGAGTGGAGATAGAACACGTCGCCTGGGTAGGCTTCACGACCTGGTGGACGACGCAGCAGCAGGGAAATCTGGCGGTAGGCCACTGCTTGCTTGGACAGGTCGTCGTAGACGATCAGTGCGTCTTCGCCACGGTCACGGAAGAACTCGCCCATGGTGCAACCGGCATAAGGTGCCAGGAATTGCAGCGCAGGAGATTCCGAAGCACTGGCAGCCACCACGATGGTGTTGGCCAGGGCGCCGTTTTCTTCCAGCTTGCGAACCACGTTGGCGATGGTCGATTGTTTCTGACCGATGGCAACGTAGACGCAGAAGATACCGGAGTTCTTCTGGTTGATGATCGCGTCGATCGCCAGAGCGGTCTTGCCGATCTGACGGTCGCCGATGATCAGCTCGCGCTGGCCACGGCCGACAGGGATCATGGCGTCGACAGCCTTGTAGCCAGTCTGTACAGGCTGGTCTACCGACTTACGCCAGATAACGCCCGGTGCAACCTTTTCGACCGCGTCGGTCTCGGTGTTGCCCAGCGGACCCTTGCCATCGACAGGGTTGCCCAGTGCGTCGACGACGCGACCCAGCAGCTCCTTGCCAACCGGAACTTCCAGGATGCGACCGGTGCACTTGGCGCTCATGCCTTCGGCCAGGCTGGTGTAGGCGCCCAGTACCACGGCACCTACGGAGTCCTGCTCCAGGTTGAGTGCCATGCCGAAGACGCCGCCAGGAAACTCGATCATTTCGCCGTACATGACGTCGGCCAGACCGTGGATCCGTACGATACCGTCGGAAACGCTGACGACGGTGCCTTCGTTACGGGCTTGGGAGGTCACATCGAGCTTGTCGATGCGACCCTTGATGATTTCACTTATTTCGGAAGGATTGAGTTGCTGCATTGCTCTGCTGCCCCTTCAAACTCAAGATTTCAATGCTTCGGCCAGTTTCGCGAGTTTGCCGCGAATCGAGCCATCGATAACCAGGTCGCCGGCGCGGATGACGACGCCACCTATCAGGCTGGCATCCTCCGCAACTTGCAGGCGCACTTCCCGGTCGAGTCGTGCACTGAGAACCTTGGCGAGTTTGTCTTGCTGTTCTTGGTTCAATGCGAAGGCACTGGTGACTTCCACATCGACCGATTTTTCCTGCTCGGCCTTGTACAGGTCGAACAGTTCGGCGATCTCCGGCAGAAGCAGGAGACGGTCGTTTTCGGCAACGACGTGGATGAAATTCTGTGCCTTGGCATCGAACTTGTCGCCGCACACGTCAATGAACGTGGCGGCCTTGTCTGCGCTCGTCAGTCGCGGGGCCTTGAGCAGGCTCTGCATGGTGGCGTCTTGCGCCACCGCTGCAGCCAGGCCGAGCATGGCTGACCAATTGGCCAGCTGCTGGTGGGCCTGAGCGTGCTCGAAGGCCGCCTTAGCGTAAGGTCGGGCCAACGTGGTCAGTTCTGCCATGATCGCCCTCGCTTAGATTTCAGCAGCCAGTTTGTTAACCAGCTCCGCGTGCGCGTTTTGATCGATTGTGGCGCCCAGGATCTTCTCGGCACCGCCTACGGCCAGCACGCCCAGTTGGGCACGCAGCGCGTCTTTGACGCCGTTCAGTTCCTGCTCGATCTCGGCTTGAGCCTGCACTTTCACGCGGTCAGCGTCGATGCGGGCCTTTTCAACGGCCTCTTCGACGATCTGGTTGCCGCGTTTCTTTGCCTGCTCAATGATTTCGGCTGCCTGAGCTTTCGCTTCGCGCAG
The DNA here is from genome assembly GCF_002438365.1 of Pseudomonas sp. UBA6276. Lineage (NCBI taxonomy): Bacteria > Pseudomonadati > Pseudomonadota > Gammaproteobacteria > Pseudomonadales > Pseudomonadaceae > Pseudomonas > Pseudomonas sp. UBA6276. The sequence goes on along the minus strand of NZ_DJUS01000107.1, from coordinate 26,715 downwards.
TTGCTGACCCACTTTCTCTTGGGCCAACTCCAGGTCGCGAGCTGCTCGGCTGGCAGCGTCCAAACCATCAGCGATCTTCTTCTGACGTTCGTGCAAAGCCGCGATGACCGGAGGCCACACGAACTTCATGCAGAACAGCACAAAAATGAAGAACGCAACGGTCTGGCCAATCAGGGTTGCATTAATGTTCACGCCAACACCTCGCTCGTTCTTTGTCCATCACACCAATCCACTCGAAGGTTCGAGAGATCAGCCAGCGAGTTGACCAACGAAGGGGTTCGCGAAGGTGAAGAACAGAGCGATACCAACACCGATCATGGTCACGGCGTCGAGCAGACCGGCGACGATGAACATTTTAACTTGCAGCATTGGGACCATTTCTGGCTGGCGAGCAGCGCCTTCCAGGAACTTGCCGCCCAGCAGGCCGAAGCCGATAGCGGTACCCAGTGCGCCCAGGCCGATCAGCAGAGCAACAGCGATAGCGGTTAGACCAACTACAGTTTCCATCTTTCCTCCCGACTTTTTACGTCGTCTTTTGCTTGGTTTTTAGGTTTTAAAGCGGTGTTACAAACCGGTGTTTCGGCCCATGTGGACCTCCCTCGCGCCAGGGCGCGAGGGGCATCAGGCTCGCCAGGCGGGCCTTAATGATTTTCTTCGTGAGCCATCGAAAGGTAGACGATGGTCAGCATCATGAAGATGAATGCCTGCAGCGTGATGATCAGGATGTGGAACACAGCCCACGCCCACTGCAGCACGACGCCCAGGCCGCTGAGCCACAACAGGCCGCTGCCGAACATCACGGCGATCAGGATGAACACCAGCTCGCCGGCATACATGTTGCCGAACAGTCGCAGGGCCAACGAGATCGGCTTGGCGATCAGGGTGACGAATTCGAGCAGGAAGTTCACCGGAATCAGCAGGATCTGAACGAAGATGTTCTTGCTGCCGAACGGGTGCAGGGTCAGTTCGCCGATGAAGCCGCCGATGCCCTTGACCTTGATGCTGTAGAAGATGATCAGCGCGAATACCGACAGGGCCATGCCCAGTGTCGCGTTCGGGTCGGTGGTCGACACGGCGCGGAACGGGATGTGCGAATCGCCGGAGATCCAGGCCGCGGCCATCGGGATCCAGTCGACCGGAATCAGGTCGATCGCGTTCATCAGGAACACCCAGACGAAGATGGTCAGCGCCAACGGTGCGATCACCGCACTGCGGCCGTGGAAGCTGTCACGCACGCTGCCATCGACGAACTCGACCAGAACCTCGACGAAGTTCTGCAGAGCGCCCGGCTGGCCGGACGTCGCCTTCTTGGCTGCCATGCGGAAGATCAGGATGAAGATCAGGCCCAGGGCAACCGACCAGCCGAGTGTATCGACGTGGAACGCCCAAAACCCCATTTCCTTGGCTTCTGCAGCGGTGTGGGCAAAGCCCCAGCCGCCTTCTGGTAGCTGACCGAAGGTCAAGTTCTGCAAGTGGTGCTGGATATAGCCCGAAGCGGTTGTTTCTGCCATGGTTGCCTCAAACGCCCTAAGGTCTCGAAAGTCTTGTTTTCATGAGCAGGGGTGCGAACCAGCTGACCAGCTGGGTCAGCCCGAAGACGCCGAATACAGCCAGCGGCGCCAGCGGTTTCACTCCTGCGAACGTCAGTGCGAACAGCACTGCCGTCAAAATCAGCTTGCCTGCCTCGCCGGCGTAGAACGACCGAACGATGGCTTGTGCGGCCCGGGCTCCGGTGAACCGGAAAGCCTTCCAGGCGAAATACAGATTGGGCAACCAGGCGATCAGGCCTCCGCAGAGACCCGAATAACCGCTGACCGCCCCGAGCCATTGCCACAGCACCAGAGCTGCCAGCAACACGACGACACCTTGCGCCAACAACATCGGGAAAACGACCCACTGATGGAACGGCAGGCGGTTTGGCGTGCGGGTTTCCATCGTGACGACTCCTCAATGGTCGACGTGCCATAAGCCGTAACTTGGCATAAATTGTGCCGACAAAATGCGCGCAGAGTATAGGGGCGGTTCCTCCCCTATTCAACTGCCGGGTAGTGATTTCCGACTGCGCGCTACACAAGGAATTGTTTCAGCGGATGTGTGCGAGCACGCCTTGCAACTCATCCAGAGAGTTGTAGCGGATGACCAACTGGCCTTTTCCTTTCTGCCCATGGCGGATCTGCACCGCAGAGCCTAGGCGTTCGGCCAGTCTTTGCTCCAGCCGCGTGATGTCAGGGTCGGCCTTGGCCGGTTCCACCGGCTCGGGTTTGCCGCTCAACCACTGGCGAACCAGAGCCTCGGTCTGCCGAACGGTGAGGCCTCGTGCGACAACGTGTCGCGCGCCTTCGACCTGCTGTTCATCGGGCAGACCGAGCAATGCGCGCGCATGGCCCATTTCCAGATCGCCATGGGACAGCATGGTCTTGATCACTTCAGGCAGCGCGATCAGGCGCAACAGGTTGGCCACGGTGACCCGCGACTTGCCCACCGCATCGGCGACCTGCTGCTGCGTCAGCTGGAACTCGTGCTGCAGACGCTGCAGGGCAATGGCCTCTTCCACCGGGTTGAGGTCTTCGCGTTGGATGTTCTCGATCAGCGCCATGGCGATCGCCGCTTCGTCAGGCACATCGCGGACCATGGCCGGGATGGTTTCCAGGCCAGCCTGTTGCGCGGCACGCCAGCGACGTTCGCCGGCGATGATCTCGAAGCGTGCGTTGGCCACCGGCCGTACCACGATCGGTTGCATCACGCCCTGGGTCTTGATCGAGTGCGCCAGCTCTTCGAGCGCCTGCGGGTCCATGTCCCGGCGCGGCTGATACTTGCCCCGCTGAATGACGTCCAGCGGCAGGTGCTGCAACTCGTTCTGGTCGACCGTGACAGCCTGCTCCTCGAGCGAGCTGACGGTCGGACCGCTGAGCAGCGCATCCAGTCCACGTCCGAGACCACGTTTCTTGACGGCCATTGGAATCCTTAAATGACTGCAGCGGTGCGAGATTGGCGACGTTGCCGACGAACCATCTCGCCGGCCAGTGCCAGATAGGCCAGCGCGCCGCGTGATGATTTATCGTACGACAGCGCCGGCATCCCGTAGCTGGGCGCTTCGGCCAGACGAATGTTGCGCGGGATCACCGTATCGTACAGCTGATCGCCGAAATGCTCCTTGAGCTGTGCCGAGACATCGTTCATCAGGCTCAGGCGCGGGTCGTACATGGTGCGCAGCAGACCCTCGACCTTCAGGTCCGGATTGAGCAACTCGGCAATGCGCTTGATGTTATCCACAAGGTCGCTCAATCCTTCCAGGGCGAAATATTCGCACTGCATCGGGATGATCACGCCATCGGAGGCCACCAGCGCATTGAGGGTCAGCATCGACAGCGACGGCGGGCAGTCGATGAGGATGTAATCGTAGTTGTTACGCACCGGCGCCAGGGCGCTGCGCAGACGGCTTTCCTTCATCTGCATTTCCAGCAGGACCACCTCGGCCGCGGTCAGGTCGCGGTTGGCAGGCAGCAACTGGTATCCGCCGTGTTCGGAAAAATGCATGGCCTGAGCCAGGTCGCACTCGCCGATCAACACGTCGTAGATCGAATTTTCCAGCGCATGCTTGTCCACACCGCTGCCCATGGTGGCGTTGCCCTGCGGATCGAGATCGATCAGCAGCACGCGGCGCTTGGTCGCGACCAGCGATGCTGCGAGGTTGATGCAGGTGGTGGTCTTGCCCACACCACCTTTCTGGTTCGCTATCGCGAATACCTTAGCCATTAGTGCTCGTGTTCCCAATCATGCCGTGCGGCGCAGTATCAGCAGATGGCGTTGGCCTTGGCAACCGGGTACGGCCAGGGCGTGTTCGCTATCGAGGTGGAAGTCCGCTGGCAATGCTACCAGTTCGTCGGCCGGATGCAGCCCTTTCATCGCCAACCAGCGCGTATCGCTGTCGCCCAGGTGGCGTGTCCAGTGAGCGAAGTCGTGCAGGCTGCTGAAGGCGCGGGAAACGATGCCGTCGAAGGGCTGCTCGGGTACGAACGTTTCGGCGCGGCTGTGGATAACCTGAAGATTGGCGAGTCCCAGTTCCAGCTTCACCTGAGTCTGGAAACGGGTCTTCTTGCCATTGCTGTCGAGGGTGGCGATGTGTTTCTCGGGAAACATGATTGCCAGGGGAATACCCGGCATGCCGCCGCCGCTGCCGACATCGAGCCAGCGCTGGGCATTACCCAGGTGCGCAAGAATGCTCAGGCTGTCGAGCAAGTGCCGTGACACCATCTCGTCAGGATTGCGCACTGCCGTCAGGTTGTAAGCCTTGTTCCATTTGATCAACAGGGCCAGATAGGCCAGCAGCTGTTCGCGCTGGCCCTCGGACAATTCGACGCCCAATTGCCGGGCGCCTGTGGACAACTCTTCGCGGTGTTGTTCGGTGACCATGGAACTCAAGCGCTTTGCTCCAACTCGCGGCCTGCGCCGCGTTTTTTCAGGTGAATCATCAACAGCGAAATGGCTGCAGGCGTGACGCCCGGGATGCGCGATGCCTGACCGAGGGTTTCGGGGCGGGTCGCGCCCAGCTTGCCCTGAATCTCCTTGGACAGCCCGGAGATCCCGGCATAGTCGATATCCACAGGCAGGCGGGTGTCCTCGCTGGCGCGCAGCCGAGCGATCTCGTCCTGCTGACGATCAATGTAGCCCGCGTACTTGGTCTTGATCTCGACCTGTTCGGCTACCTGTGGATCATGCGCTCCGCCGCCGGTGACTTCGACCAGACCGACATAGTCGATCTCGGGGCGGCTGAGCAGGTTAAGCAGGTTGTATTCATGGGTCAACGGCGTACCGAACTTCTCGGCGACGGCATTCCCCTGAGCAGTGTTGGGACGTACCCAGGTGCTCTTGAGCCGTTGTTCCTCGATTTCGATCGCTTCGCGCTTGGCACTGAAGGCCGCCCAGCGAGCGTCATCGACCAGACCCAGTTCACGGCCCTTTTCGGTCAGGCGCAGGTCGGCGTTGTCTTCGCGCAGGATCAGTCGATACTCGGCTCGCGAGGTGAACATCCGGTACGGTTCCTGGGTTCCCAGGGTAATCAGGTCGTCGACCAGGACGCCGATGTACGCCTCGTCGCGGCGTGGACACCAGGCCTCTTTGCCCTGGGCGCGAAGTGCGGCGTTCGCGCCAGCCAGCAGACCTTGGGCGCCGGCCTCTTCGTAACCCGTGGTGCCGTTGATCTGCCCGGCGAAGAACAATCCGGCGATCACCTTGGTTTCCAGGCTGTACTTGAGATCACGCGGATCGAAGTAATCGTATTCGATGGCATAGCCGGGTCGCATGATGTGCGCGTTTTCCATGCCGCGAATCGAACGCACGATCTGCAACTGCACGTCGAACGGCAAGGACGTGGAAATACCGTTGGGGTACAGCTCGTGGGTGGTCAGCCCTTCGGGCTCGATGAACACCTGATGGCTCTGCTTGTCGGCGAAGCGGTGGATCTTGTCTTCGATCGACGGGCAGTACCGTGGACCCACCCCTTCGATTTCCCCGGCAGCCGAGTACATCGGCGAGCGATCCAGGTTGGCGGCGATGATTTCATGGGTGCGCGCGTTGGTGTGGGTGATCCAGCAACTGACCTGACGCGGGTGCAGCGCCTTGGACCCCATGAACGACATCACCGGAATGGGTGTATCGCCCGGCTGTTCGGTCATGACCGAGAAGTCGACCGACTTGCCGTCGATACGCGGTGGTGTACCGGTCTTCAAGCGACCTACTCGCAGAGGCAGCTCACGCAGACGATGGGCTAACGCGATCGATGGCGGATCGCCGGCACGGCCACCCGAATAATTCTGCAAACCGATGTGGATAAGTCCGCCCAGGAAGGTTCCGGTGGTGAGCACCACGGAATCGGCCATGAAACGAAGGCCCATCTGGGTGACTACTCCCTTGACCTCGTCCTGCTCGACGATCAGGTCGTCGGCCGGCTGCTGGAATATCCACAGGTTGGGCTGATTCTCGAGAATCTCGCGAATGGCAGCCTTGTACAGAACGCGGTCGGCCTGCGCACGGGTAGCCCGCACCGCCGGGCCTTTGCGGTTGTTGAGCACGCGAAACTGAATGCCACCCTTGTCGGTGGCCAGCGCCATGGCACCGCCGAGCGCATCGATCTCCTTGACCAGATGGCTCTTGCCGATGCCGCCGATGGCCGGGTTGCAACTCATGGCACCGAGGGTTTCCACGTTGTGCGTCAACAGCAGGGTCTTTGCACCCATGCGTGCTGAGGCCAGTGCTGCCTCGGTACCGGCATGACCGCCGCCGATGACGATCACTTCAAAACGGGAAGGGAAATCCACCACGCACCTCGTGCCTGTTCTATGTGGGTAATTGGGATAGCTGCGCAGTATAGGGAATTTGCCTTGGCTAAAGAACCCTTCTGCACAAAAAATAACCAGCTGTGGATAGCGTCGGTAATAGAAATTAAAAGAGAGAGATTTATTAAAGCTTTGTTTTTATGTTTATTACTAGGCAACACCGTATCTGTGGATAAAGCTCTGCAAGCCTGTATCTACAACGTGTACAGGGAAATTAAAGGTTGTGATCAGGTGCCTGCCAGCTCGGTGTATAACCCAAATTAACCTGTGGGTAACAGCTGCGCTTACCCACAGCGGCATTTATCATCAGCTTTCGGACCTGCTTATCAACCTAGCTCAGCTGGGGTTGTCCACAGGGCTCCTGAAGCGTGTATAAAAAAAAGCCACCTCGAAAGGTGGCTCTTGATGAGTCCATGCAGCGCTGCATGGATATCGGGAGATCTACTTGCCGATGCAGAAGCTCGAGAAAATGCGCCCCAGCAGGTCGTCCGAACTGAATGCACCGGTGATTTCCCCCAGCGCATGTTGGGCCAGGCGCAAGTCTTCAGCCAGGAGCTCGCCCGCGCCCGCCAGCGTCAGCTGATCACGCCCATGGTCAAGATGATCACCCGCATGCCGCAAGGCTTCCAGATGACGTCGACGGGCGCTGAAACTGCTCTCGGCTGTCTGCTCGTAACCCATGCAGGCTTTGAGATGGTCACGCAGCAGTTCAAGGCCTTGGCCAGTTCCCTTGGCTGTGAGACTCAAGGTCACGTGACCATCGTCGTCATGCTGGATACCGATCGCTTCACCACTCAGATCCGCCTTGTTGCGAATCACGGTGACCTTGCCGATGTCGGGCGTGAGTTCCAGAAACTCCGGCCAGACCGCGAAGGGATCGGCCGCCTCGGCAGACGTCGCGTCCACCACCAGCAGGATACGGTCGGCTTCGGCAATGGCCTTCAGCGCGCGCTGGACGCCGATCTGCTCGACTTCATCGAGGGTGGTACGCAATCCGGCAGTATCGATTACATGCAGCGGCATGCCGTCGATGTGGATATGTTCGCGCAACACGTCACGGGTGGTACCGGCGATGTCAGTGACAATGGCCGCTTCACGCCCGGCCAGCAGATTGAGCAGGCTGGACTTGCCGGCATTCGGCCGGCCAGCGATTACCACGTTCATCCCGTCACGCAGCAAGGCACCCTGCCCGGCTTCGCGCAGTACGGTGGATAACTCGCTGCGAACCTTGTCGAGCATGCTCAACACATGGCCATCGGCAAGGAAGTCGATTTCCTCCTCGGGAAAGTCGATGGCAGCTTCCACATAGATCCGCAGCGCGATGAGCTGCTCGGTCAAGTTATCCACACGCCGGGAGAAAGCCCCCTGCAACGAACGTACTGCGTTGCGTGCCGCCTGGGCGGAGCTTGCTTCGATGAGATCGGCAATGGCCTCGGCCTGAGCCAGGTCCAGCTTGTCGTTGAGAAAGGCCCGCTCGCTGAACTCGCCGGGACGTGCCAGGCGGCAGCCCAGTTCCAGGCAGCGCTGCAGCAGCATGTCCATCACCACGGGTCCACCATGGCCCTGCAGCTCTAGTACATCTTCGCCGGTGAACGAGTTGGGCCCTGGAAAGTAAAGGCCCAGCCCTTCATCGATGACCTGGGACTGCGCATCGAGCATCGGGCCATAGTGCGCATGACGAGGGGTCGGCACGCGGCCGATGATAGCCTGAGCGGCCCGGCTGGCCAGCGGCCCGGAGATGCGTACGATCCCTACTCCGCCTCGACCCTGGGCCGTGGCAATGGCAGCGATGGTTTCGCGAACAACGTTCATGCAGGTACTCCGGTCGAATTTCAGATAGCAAAACGCCCCACGAGGGGGCGCTTTGTTCACAGGTTAGTCGAGCAACCCGTCAGACGGCAGGTTTGTTTGCCGCGGCTTTCTCGATGCTGCGCGTGATGTACCACTGCTGGGCAATCGACAGGGTGTTGTTGGTCACCCAGTACAGCACCAGACCTGCCGGGAACCACAGGAAGAAGAAGGTGAACACGATCGGCATCATCTTCATCACCTTGGCCTGCATCGGATCCGGAGGCGTCGGGTTCAAGCGCTGCTGGATGAACATGGTCGCGCCCATGATGATCGGCAGGATGAAGTACGGATCCTTGATCGACAGGTCGGTTATCCACAGCAACCAAGGTGCCTGACGCATCTCGACGCTTTCCAGCAATACCCAGTACAGGGAAAGGAAGACCGGCATCTGCACCAGGATCGGCAGGCAGCCGCCCAGTGGATTGATCTTCTCTTTCTTGTACAGCTCCATCATGGCCTGGGACATTTTCTGCCGGTCATCGCCATGCTGTTCCTTGAGGGCAGCCAGTTTCGGCGCTACGGCACGCATGCGCGCCATCGACTTGTAGCTGGCGGCCGACAGCGGGAAGAACAGCAGCTTGATCAGGATGGTCAGGCAGATGATCGAGAAGCCCCAGTTCCCCAGGATCGCGTGGATATGCTTGAGCAACCAGAAGATCGGTTGAGCGATGAACCACAGGATGCCGTAGTCGACGGTCAGCTCCAGACCTGGGGACAACTCCTTGAGCTTGTCCTGAACCTTGGGACCGGCGTACAGCGTGGCTGTGGTTTCAACCTTGCCACCTGGCGCTGCCGACAGCGTAGGGCCGGTGTAGCCAATGATGTAGTTGCCCTGGTTGTCCTTGCGCGTCATGACATTGTTGCTGTCACCGGCAGCAGGAATCCAGGCAGTCACGAAGTAATGCTGCAGCCAGGCGACCCAGCCGCCCTGTACGGTTTCCTTGAGGGCGGCCTTGTCCATGTCTTTCATCGACACTTTCTTGTACGGCTCGCCACTTGTCCACAGGGCTGCGCCCAGATAGGTCGCGGTACCGGTGGCCGTGGTCGACGAAGGATCGGAGCTGTTGTCGCGCTTGAGCTGGGCGAACATGTTGCCGCTCCAGTTCTGCGCGCTCTGGTTATCCACAAGGTAGCTGACTTTCAAGTCGTACTCACCGCGATCGACGGTGAAGCGCTTGAGGTAGTTCACACCATTGTCGCTGTAGGTCAGGTCGACCACGAGCTGGTTCTGGCCGTCAGCCAGTTGATAACTTTTCTGCGAAGCACTGTACACAGGACGTCCGCTTGGACGCGCGTCCGGGCCGTTCGTACCGGTCAGGCCACTCTGGGCCAGGTAGGTCAGCTCACCACCGTTGTCGAACAATTGGAACGGAATGTTCGGCATGTCCTGGCGACGAGGGTACTCGGGCAGGTTCAGCTGGACGATATCACCACCGGTAGGATCGATAGCGAAGTTGAGCACGTCGGTCTTGACCCAGATCAGGTCCTTGCTGACCACAACAGGGGTCGGCACAGGCAGATTGGCATCAGGATTGGCGCTGGGTACATCGGCACTGGCTTGAGTGTTGGTGCCCGGTACCGTTTCCGGCAACGCCGGCGTCGGGTTCTGGGTAGCCACATTCTGAGTCGGCAAGGCGGCTTGACCGTAATCCTGGTTCCATTTCAGGACCATGACGTAGGCCACGACTGCCAGGGCGACGATCAGGATCGTGCGTTTAATATCCATGATTACTCGGCTATCGAAGAAGAACGGGGTGATGGGGCGTCTGGAACCGGGTCGAAACCACCGGCATTCCATGGGTGACAGCGGCCAAGGCGACGAACGGTCAGCCAGCTTCCACGCAAGAGGCCGTGGATTTCGATGGCTTCGAGCGCGTAGCAAGAGCAATTGGGGTAAAAACGACAGTGATTCGCCATGAGAGGGCTGATGGCGTAGCGGTAGAACTGGATCGGAACGATTGCCAGTTTACGCATCTTGACTGTCCACTCCTGCAGGTTCGGTCTTCACCACTGGAGCGGGCCGGTTACGTGCGAGGCGCTTCCAGAGCTTGCCAAAATGCTCATGCAATTCAGGGTTTTCCACGTCGCCCAAACCTTTACGCGCGACGATGACGATGTCCCAGCCCGCCAGGATGTCCTGGTGCAGACGGAACGAGTCACGCATCAAGCGTTTCAAGCGATTGCGCTGAACGGCGAGCTTGACGCTCTTTTTACCGATGACCAGCCCCAGACGGGGATGTTCGAGGCCGTTCTCACGCGCAAGGAGCAGCAGGTTCTTGCCGGGTACCTTGCCAGATGGCGAGTCGAAGACTGCTTTGAAATGCCGGGCTGTCAGCAGACGCTTTTCCCGACCGTAGTCCTGACTCACCACCCGTGCCGAAGGATCAAACTGCCAGACGCTTGCGGCCCTTGGCGCGACGACGCGACAGGACGGTACGGCCGTTCTTGGTAGCCATGCGAGCACGGAAACCGTGGGTGCGAGCGCGCTTGATGGTGCTGGGTTGGAAAGTACGTTTCATGGTTGTTACCTGGTTCGTCCACAACGGGCCGGAATGGACCCCGTTTTAAGAGACCGGCGATTCTAGTGAAAGCGCGGCAGAAGGTCAATTTCCAACCAACTATTACTTTTTGGCCCCTTTGCTCAGATAGAGGGGGACTGAAGAACGCAGGTCGGGGATTGGGAGCCTTCATTGCCGGTGCCTTATCAGGAGGATGGGTTGGACGATTCAGGCGATCAAATATAAAAATAGAGAAGGGACTTATTTAAAGCTTTTCTGTAATGCTTATAGATCTTAGAGAGGCCAACATCTGTGGATAACCATCTGGAGGCCTTATTCACAGGGCGTTCTGGAGATCCGCAACCCTGTCCAGAAGATGGGCTGCGCCTGTGTCATTGCTCCGCACAACCTGTGGATTAAATCGATGGATATCCACAGACGAGTTATACACAGAGCTCCACCCCTACTTGTGCATAGATCTCAAGACGGGTTATCCACAGAGCTCACAGGTAGGTTTTCAAGGCATTGACGTTGTGTTTTTACGTGCGGCAGAGGCAGCGGACCCGACCTACATGTGGATAAGTGTGCGGAGCGCCGGTACAATGGCCGTTGTTTTTGCCTTGCCGGCTTTCAATTCAGGGGATACCTGTGTCAGTGGAACTTTGGCAGCAGTGCGTGGAACTCCTGCGCGATGAACTGCCTGCCCAGCAATTCAACACCTGGATCCGTCCGCTACAGGTCGAAGCCGAAGGCGACGAGTTGCGCGTCTATGCGCCTAACCGATTCGTGCTGGACTGGGTCAACGAGAAATACCTGACGCGGCTCCTCGAACTTTTGGGTGAACACGGCAATGGCCTGGCGCCGGCACTTTCGTTGCTGATCGGCAGCCGTCGCAGCTCGACGCCGCGCGCTGCCCCCAACGCGCCGCTGGCAGCCGCCGCAGCCGCGAATCAGGTGCAGGTTGCCCCGGTGGCAGCCGCACCTGCAGCCGCGCCTGTAGAAGCCGTTGCCAAGCCCTCAGTGGCCAGCGAAGAACCCTCGCGGGACAGTTTCGACCCCATGGCCGGCGCCAGCTCGCAGCCAGCACCCGTGCGCTCCGAGCAACGCACTGTCCAGGTAGAAGGTGCGCTCAAGCACACCAGTTATCTGAACCGCACCTTTACCTTCGAAAACTTCGTGGAAGGTAAATCCAACCAGCTGGCACGCGCGGCTGCCTGGCAGGTGGCGGACAATCCCAAGCATGGCTACAACCCGCTGTTCCTTTATGGGGGGGTCGGCCTGGGTAAGACGCACTTGATGCACGCTGTGGGTAACCACCTGCTCAAGAAGAATCCGAATGCCAAGGTGGTTTACCTGCATTCCGAGCGGTTCGTTGCAGACATGGTCAAGGCGTTGCAGTTGAACGCGATCAACGAATTCAAGCGCTTCTACCGATCGGTCGATGCGTTGCTGATCGACGATATCCAGTTCTTCGCGCGCAAGGAACGCTCCCAGGAGGAGTTCTTCCACACCTTCAACGCTTTGTTGGAAGGCGGCCAGCAGGTCATCCTCACCAGCGATCGCTACCCCAAGGAAATCGAAGGCCTCGAGGAGCGGTTGAAATCACGCTTCGGCTGGGGTCTGACCGTTGCTGTCGAGCCGCCCGAGCTGGAAACCCGTGTCGCCATCCTCATGAAGAAGGCGGACCAGGCCAAGGTCGAGCTGCCTCATGACGCGGCGTTCTTCATCGCCCAGCGCATCCGTTCCAACGTCCGCGAACTGGAAGGCGCACTCAAGCGGGTCATTGCGCACTCCCACTTCATGGGTCGCGAAATCACCATCGAGCTGATCCGCGAGTCGCTCAAGGACCTGCTGGCACTGCAGGACAAGCTGGTGAGTGTGGATAACATCCAGCGAACGGTGGCCGAGTACTACAAGATCAAGATTTCCGATCTGCTTTCCAAGCGCCGTTCGCGCTCGGTGGCCCGACCACGGCAGGTGGCAATGGCGCTGTCCAAGGAATTGACCAACCACAGCCTGCCGGAAATCGGCGATGTGTTTGGTGGGCGCGATCACACCACCGTGCTGCACGCGTGCCGCAAGATCAACGAACTCAAGGAATCCGACGCGGATATCCGCGAGGACTACAAGAACCTGCTGCGTACACTGACCACGTGAACATTCACTACGCAGCTTTTGAGGCAAGGGACTAGACCATGCATTTCACCATTCAACGCGAAGCCCTGTTGAAACCCCTGCAACTGGTCGCAGGCGTCGTCGAACGCCGCCAGACCTTGCCTGTGCTTTCCAACGTCCTTCTGGTGGTTCAGGGGCAGCAGCTGTCTCTGACCGGTACTGACCTGGAAGTGGAACTGGTTGGCCGCGTGCAGCTGGAAGAGCCGGCCGAGCCTGGCGAGATCACCGTGCCTGCGCGCAAGTTGATGGACATCTGCAAGAGCCTGCCCAACGATGCGCTGATCGACATCAAGGTCGATGAGCAGAAGGTCGTGGTCAAGGCCGGGCGCAGTCGGTTCACCTTGTCGACGCTGCCGGCCAATGACTTCCCTACCGTCGAAGAAGGCCCGGGTTCGCTGACCTGCAGCCTGGTGCAGAGCAAGCTGCGTCGTCTGATCGAACGCACCAGCTTCGCCATGGCCCAGCAGGACGTGCGCTACTACCTCAACGGCCTGCTGTTCGATCTTCGCGGCGATGCCCTGCGTACCGTGGCGACCGATGGTCACCGCCTGGCGCTGTGCGAAACCGAGCTCGAAAAGGCCAGCGGCGCCAAGCGCCAGATCATTGTCCCGCGCAAGGGCGTGACCGAACTGCAGCGCCTGCTGGAAAGCGGGGATCGCGAGATCGAACTGGAAGTCGGCCGCAGCCACGTGCGCGTCAAGCGCGACGATGTGACCTTCACCTCCAAGTTGATCGACGGTCGCTTCCCGGATTACGAGGCCGTGATCCCGATCGGTGCCGACCGCGAAGTGAAGGTCGATCGCGAAGCCCTGCGTGCCTCGCTGCAGCGTGCTGCGATTCTGTCCAACGAGAAGTACCGCGGTATCCGCGTGGAAGTCTCGCCGGGCAACCTGAAGATCAGTGCGCACAACCCCGAGCAGGAAGAAGCCCAGGAAGAGATCGAGGCCGATACCACGGTCAGCGATCTGGCCATCGGCTTCAACGTGAACTACCTGCTGGACGCGCTGTCGGCTCTGCGCGATGAGCACGTCGTGATCCAGCTGCGTGATTCCAACTCCTCTGCCCTGGTGCGTGAGGCCAGCAGCGAGAAATCCCGCCACGTGGTCATGCCGCTTCGTCTCTGACCTGAGGCGAGTAGGTTCCACGTGGAACCGAGTGGTTCGAGAAGCCCGGCATTGCCGGGTTTCTTTTTGGGCAAAAGAGGCGATGTTCCACGTGGAGCAATTCACTTCCTTGCGGCAGCGTTTGATTGCAGAGCCCTGCCCGGCTGAGCCGTCGCTGGCTGCTCGCTGCTGGCTGCTCTCTGTTCCAATCCCAAGACCGTGACCTTCGGCAGAGCACAGCGGAACTTCGCTGGACGCGGCGCCCTGCTCGTCAACATCGCGTTGCCACGCCGGCAGCCAAGCGGAAGGCGAACCTGTAGGCCGCGTTGAGCGGAGCCTGATCCTGAGCCCTCGCCCACCACCTGCCGTTGAATCTTTCTGACGGTTGAGCATCCAGACGGCGCGAACAGACGAGATTTCTCTGCTGCTCTGGAGCGCAGCGGCAAGCGGCTTTTGAACGGCTGAATCACAGCTCTATGCTTTTAAAAACTGTATATAAATCTAAAGCTAGGTGGTGGTGGTAGGGCCAGATTTGGTTGAAAAGTAGGTTAAGTGCTTGGTTTGAAAGGAAAATATAGGATCGAAACCCCCGGTAAAACAGGGCCTGAGCCTGGGGGTGATCCTGTGGATATCTTTAAGGGGTGTCCAAGGGCTCTTTTTTATCCACAGATTGCCCATGGGTTGTGCATAAGTCATACAGAGGGGATGTGGACAGTCTCGTTTGGGTCTGCGTGAGCGATCGCCGTTTCTGGAGGGATCCGCTTTGTCCGCCTCCGCAGAATTCAAAGAAAACGCGCGAGCGGACCGGATCGGCCCGCCCGTGTGCCGGAAAATCAGAGCGAATTTCTTGAAATCTGCAGCACCAGGGTGCTGCGCGGGCGCCAGATTTGAAGAAATTCGCGCCGTTTCTGCCTGACGATGGCGAGTGGGCGAAGGTGTTTCACGTGGCACGGCGGACGATGTCCCAAGCCCAACGGCGGCGTGCCTGCCCTGCCCCTCAGGGTTCACGCCGGGTCCATCGCACGTGGGGTGCCGGGTAGCCAGCGGTCCTCCCGATGGAGATCGCTCGGCTGCACCCTCGCCCAATGCACGGCTGGCCGGGGACCGCGTGCCCCCAGCGCAATGCAGTAAGCTGATCGATTCCCCCGACCCGTCTGCCGCCCCGTGCGGCGTTGATCGTCCGCATGCATATCCGCCGTCTGTCCCTGCACCAGGTTCGCCGCTTCGATACCGTCGAGCTGGCACCGCAACCGGGCATCAATCTGATCACCGGCGACAATGGCGCCGGCAAGACCAGTGTCCTGGAGGCGCTGCATGTCATGGCATACGGGCGCAGCTTCCGCGGGCGGGTTCGGGATGGCTTGGTACGCCAGGGCCGGGAGGCCTTGGATGTCTTCGTGGAGTGGGACGAGCAGCGCGAAGGCGCCGATGCACCCACCCGCCGCAAGGCTGGCCTTCGCCACAGCGGCCAGGAATGGAAGGGCCGGCTTGATGGAGAAGATGTCGCCCAGCTGGGAACCCTCTGCGCCGCATTGGCGGTAGTGACCTTCGAACCGGGCAGCCATGCCCTGGTCAGTGGGGGGGGCGAACCCCGCCGCCGGTTCCTGGATTGGGGTTTGTTCCACGTGGAACCAGACTTCATGGGATTGTGGCGGCGCTATTCCCGGGCGCTGAAGCAGCGCAACGCCCTGCTCAAGCAGGGCGGGCATCCGCACGCCCTGGATGCGTGGGATCGGGAGCTCGCCGAGGCCGGTGAGCCTCTGACCACGCGACGCCAGCACTACCTGGAGCGGCTCCAGGAACGGACCGTGGAACTGGCCGCCGTCCTGGCCCCCAAGCTGGGCATCCAGTCACTGAGCTTGAGCCCAGGCTGGCGCAAACAGGAGGTTTCACTCTCCGATGCCCTGCTTCTGGCCCGGGAACGTGACCGGATGGCTGGCTACACCTCGGTCGGTCCACACCGGGCCGACTGGAGCGTCGGATTCGAGACCATTCCAGGCCGGGATGCGCTCTCACGCGGGCAGGCGAAACTGACGGCCCTCACCTGCCTGCTGGCACAGGCCGAAGACTATGCCGAGCAGCGCGGCGAGTGGCCGGTCATCGCCTTGGACGATCTGGCTTCGGAGCTGGATCGGCACCACCAGGCACGGGTGCTGGAGCGCCTGAAGGCCGGCCCGGCACAGATCTTCATCACTGCCACCGAAGTGCCGGCGTCGCTGGCGGACGCGACAGATATCACCCGGTTCCACGTGGAACATGGACAGGTCCTGCCTGTGCCATAGTGGTCCCCCAGGGGCCACGGTGCCCGGCTGGTATAATTGCTGTTGCAACCCCTTATTACTCGGCGCCCCGCCTCACCGCGGCGGACCGACCTGCGGAGCCTACGGCAAGCGCAATGACTGAAGAACAGAACATCCCCGCAAACAGCGGCAACTACGACGCCAACAGCATCACCGCCCTGGAAGGCCTCGAGGCTGTCCGCAAGCGTCCTGGTATGTACATCGGCGACGTCCATGACGGCACCGGTCTGCACCACATGGTGTTCGAGGTCGTCGACAACTCCATCGACGAAGCCTTGGCTGGCCACGCCGACCACGTGTCGGTGATGATCCACGCCGACGGCTCGGTCTCGGTGTCGGACAACGGGCGTGGTATCCCGACCGGCAAGCACGAGCAGATGAGCAAGAAGCTCGATCGCGAGGTCTCCGCAGCCGAAGTGGTGATGACGGTCCTGCACGCCGGCGGCAAGTTCGACGACAACAGCTACAAGGTTTCCGGCGGCCTGCACGGCGTGGGCGTCAGCGTGGTCAATGCGCTGTCGCAGAAGCTGCTGCTGGATATCTACCAGGGCGGCTTCCACTACCAGCAGGAATTCGCTGACGGTGCTGCGGTCAACTCGCTGAAGCAGGTCGAAGCCAGCACCAAGCGCGGTACCACGCTGCGCTTCTGGCCATCGGTGAAGGCCTTCCACGACAACGTCGAGTTCCACTACGACATCCTGGCCCGCCGCCTGCGCGAGCTGTCCTTCCTCAATTCCGGCGTCAAGATCGTGCTGGTCGATGAGCGCGGCGATGGCCGCCGCGACGACTTCCATTACGAAGGCGGCATCCGCAGCTTCGTGGAGCATCTGGCGCAGTTGAAGACGCCGCTGCACCCGAACGTGATCTCGGTCACCGGCGAATCCAACGGCATCGTGGTGGACGTGGCGCTGCAGTGGACCGATTCCTACCAGGAAACGATGTACTGCTTCACCAACAACATTCCGCAGCGCGACGGCGGTACGCACCTCGCGGGCTTCCGCGCGGCGATGACGCGTACCCTGAACGCCTATATGGACAAAGAGGGCTACAGCAAGAAAGCGAAAGTCAGCGCCACCGGCGACGACGCCCGCGAAGGCCTGGTCGCCGTTGTATCGGTTAAAGTGCCGGATCCGAAGTTCTCTTCGCAGACCAAAGACAAGCTGGTCTCGTCCGAGGTGAAATCGGCGGTGGAACAGCAGATGAACGAACTGCTGAGCGAGTACCTGCTGGAAAACCCGAGCGACGCCAAAATTGTCGTCGGCAAGATCATTGACGCCGCCCGCGCCCGTGAAGCGGCCCGTCGCGCTCGCGAAATGACGCGTCGTAAGGGCGCGCTCGACCTGGCGGGTCTGCCGGGCAAGCTGGCGGATTGCCAGGAGCGCGATCCGGCGCTCTCTGAAATCTACCTGGTGGAGGGTGACTCCGCAGGCGGTTCGGCCAAACAGGGTCGTAACCGTAAGAACCAGGCGATTCTGCCGCTGAAGGGTAAAATCCTTAACGTAGAGAAAGCGCGTTTCGACAAGATGCTCTCTTCGCAGGAAGTGGCGACGCTGATCACCGCGCTGGGCTGCGGCATCGGCCGTGACGAATACAACCCGGACAAGCTGCGCTATCACAGCATCATCATCATGACCGATGCGGACGTCGACGGCTCGCACATCCGTACGCTGCTGTTGACCTTCTTCTACCGTCAGATGCCCGAGCTGATCGAGCGCGGCCACATCTACATCGGCCTGCCGCCGCTGTACAAGATCAAGCAGGGCAAGCAGGAGCTGTACCTGAAGGACGACCCGGCGCTGGATGCGTACCTGGCCAGCAGCGCGGTGGAAAACGCCTCGCTCATTCCGGCCGAGAGCGAGCCGGGCATCGAAGGTGTCGCGCTGGAGAAGCTGCTGCTGTCCTACGCCTCGGCGCAGGAAACCATCGCGCGCAACAGCCATCGCTATGATCGCCAGGTGCTGGAAGCGCTGATCGATTTCACCCCGATGGATCTGGAACACCTGCGCAAGGCCGGCGCCGACGAAGGTCTGGCCGCGCTGGCGACCCGCCTCAACCAGGGCAGCCTCGGCTCGCCGCGCTACACGCTGGAACTGCAGGAACCCACCGACGAGCGTCCGGCCGCCGTGCTGGTCACGCGTCGCCACATGGGTGAACAGCTGATCCAGGTGTTGCCGCTGGCCGCCTTCGAAACCGGCGAACTGCGCGCCCTGCACCAGTCTTCGCTGCTGCTGCATGGCCTGGTTCGCGACGGCGCGAAGATCAGCCGTGGTGCGAAGTCGGCCGAGGTGGCCAGCTTCGCCGAAGCGCGCAATTGGCTGCTGGATGAAGCCAAGAAGGGCCGCCAGATCCAGCGATTCAAGGGCCTGGGTGAAATGAATCCGGAGCAGCTCTGGGACACCACGGTCAATCCCGACACCCGTCGCCTGCTCCAGGTGCGGATCGAGGATGCCGTGGCCGCCGACCAGATCTTCAGCACGCTGATGGGCGACGTGGTCGAGCCGCGCCGCGACTTCATCGAAGACAATGCGCTGAAGGTCGCCAACCTGGATATCTGACACAATCGGGAACGGGCCGGCCGGGTGCGACCTGCACCCTGGCCGGCCATCGCTCCCCGATGCCAGGAATCCGATGTCTGCTACCACCCCGGCGTCCCTGACGCCTCCGCTGCCCCCTGCCGTTCCATCGTCGCCGCGCAAGCCGGGTTCCCCGCTCGCGGGGTTCTTCATCGATCTGGGCATCGGCATTGTGGTGCTGCTGTCGCTGAGTCTGATCAGCGGCTTGATCTGGGGCCTGTACCGCGGCGCGATCGTCGGTTACCAGGCCGCCCGCGACGGCGCGGATGCCTCGGCTGTGGCCGGTCTCACCCAGCAGTTGGGCCAACCCGGTGCCCTCGCCCAGATCCTGATGGCGCTGGTCGCCACCGGCGGCGCTGCACTGGTGCTGTATTTCTTCCGTCGCCGGGCCACGCCCGCCGAACGGGCGCTGTCGTTCCAGGCCGCGCGTCGCCCTTCCACGTGGGGCTGGACCTTGCTGGTCGCCACCGCGGTGATCATCGGCAGCAACCTGATCGCGTGGCTGGCCAAGCAGGCCGGCATCGAGCCGGTGCCGACCAACCTGGCGCTGATGGAACAGGCCGTCGCGCGCTTCCCGTGGTTCCTCGCCCTGTTTGCCGTGCTGCTCGCGCCGGCGTATGAAGAACTGTTGTTCCGCCGCGTCCTGTTCGGCCGTCTGTGGCAGGCCGGTCGCCCGGTGTTGGGCATCCTCTTGAGCAGCGTGGCGTTCGCCCTCGTCCATGAAATCCCCGGGACCAGTGCCAACGGGCCGTGGGAAATCGCCCAGCTATGGCTCGTCTACGGCAGCATGGGCGCGGCCTTTGCCTGGCTGTACCAACGGACCGGGACCCTGTGGGCGCCGATCGCCGCGCACGCCTTGAACAACGGCATCGCCTTGGTCGCGCTGATGTTCCTGGGCATCCATTGATCGATCACGCGGCTTGACGAAAATTTACGTCGCCGCGTTCCACACTGCGCACATGAACACGGGGGATCGCACATGAAACCGGTGCTGTTGGGAATTGCCATCGCCATGCTGGTGAGCGCGTGCGCCACCACGACCTCACCCACCGGCCGTCGCCAGATGGTCGGTGGCGTTTCGCAGGCCGAGCTCGACCAGCTGGGCGCGCAGGCGTTCACTGAGACCAAGTCCAAGGGCACGCTCAGCCACGACCCGAAGCAGACCGCCTACGTGCAGTGCGTGGTCAACGCGCTGGTTGCCCAGCTGCCGCCACAGTACCGTGGCGTACGGTGGGAGACGGCCTTGATGGTCGACAAGGAACCGAACGCGTTCGCCCTGCCCGGCGGCAAGGTCGGGGTCAATACCGGCATCTTCACCGTCGCCAAGAACCAGGATCAGCTGGCGGCGGTGATCGGCCACGAGATCGGCCACGTCATCTCGCGCCACCATGAAGAACGGATCACCCGTCAGATGGGCGCCCAGACCGGCCTGTCGGTGCTTGGCGCGCTCGCCGTTGCCGCCTATGGCGAGGGCGCGGCCAGTACCGTCAGCCAGCTCGGTGGCGCAGGCGCCCAGGCAGCCTTCCTGCTGCCCGGGTCGCGAACCCAGGAAAGCGAGGCCGATATCGTCGGCCAGCGGCTGATGGCCGAGGCCGGTTTCAACCCTGCCCAGGCGGTCGATCTGTGGCAGAACATGATGGCCGCCAGCGGCGGTCGTTCGCCCCAGTGGCTGTCCACCCATCCCGATCCGGCGAACCGGATCCGCGAACTGCAGCGAGACGCGCCCTCCCTGAGTGGTGTATACCAACAGGCCCAGGCGGCCGGGCGCAGGCCGAAGTGCGGTTGACGCGTCCGGATACGACTAAAAGATGCTGTATTGCAGCATCGGAAACGATTTCTCACGCCATCAGTTTCTGATACGTTTGGCGGCTCAGATTTTTCTGACAGTCCGTTTTGATGCCGCTGCGGCGGTTCGATCGAGGTGAAAGATGATTTTCAGCAACCACAAGCAAGCCGTCCTTTCCGTCCTCATCGCGACCGCTGTAAGTGGCGCCATGATCACCGATGCCTTCGCCCAGGCCCGCTCGTCGGAGCGTGGCGCCCGTGGTGGGAAGAAGCAGGCCAAGGCCGAAGTGCTCTACCCGCAGGCGACCCGCCAGGAGCCGGATCAGAAGTCCTCGGCCAAGGTCGGCCCGAAGCTGCAGAAAATGATTGACAGCTACAACGACCAGAAGTTCCCGGAGACGCGCGCGCAGGCCGACGAAATCCTGGCCAATCCCGCCGCCAACACCTACGACAAGTCGCTGGCCGCGCAGCTCGCCTCGCAGGCCGCCTACCAGCTGGACGACGTTGCCTCGGCCAAGAAGTACCTGGAGCAGGTGCTGCAGCTCGGCGGCCTGGACAACAACGGCCACTACCAGTCGATGCTGATGCTCGGCCAGCTGCAGCTGCAGGACGACCAGATCAACGAAGGCCTGGCGACCCTGGACAAGTACTTCGCCGAAACCAAGTCGAACAAGCCCGAAGAGCTGATCGCCAAGGGCCAGGCCCTGTACCAGGCCGAGCGCTACGCCGAGGCCATCCCGGTGCTGCAGCAGGCCATCGCGGCCTCGCCCGAGCCCAAGGACAACTGGAACCAGCTGCTGATGGCCGCCATGGCCGAGGCCGGCCAGACCGGTGAAGCGGTCAAGCAGGCCGAAGCACTGGCCGCCAAGAACCCGAACGACAAGAAGGCCCAGCTGAACCTGGCCAGCATGTACATGCAGGCCGACCAGATGGACCAGGCCGGCGCGGTCATGGGCAAGCTGTACGCCGCCGGCCAGCTGACCGACGAGCGCGAGTACAAGCAGCTGTACTCGATCTACGCCAACAGCGAGAACAAAGAAAAGGACGTCATTGCCGTTATCAATGATGGCCTGCAGAAAAACATCCTGAAGCCGGATTATCAGGTATACCTGGCACTGGCCCAGGCGTACTACTACTCCGACCCGCAGCAGGCGGACAAGGCGATCGAGGCGTGGCAGAAGGCTGCCCCGCTTTCCAAGGACGGCGAGACCTACCTGAATCTGGCACGCGTGCTGCATTCGGAAGGTCGCATTCCGGAGGCCAAGCAGGCCGCCCAGCAAGCGCTGGCGAAGGGTGTGAAGAACCAGGCGGATGCCAAGAAAATCATCAACCTGAAGTAAGTAGGAATAACGCCTGAACGCCTGCATAAGTGATGCGCAGGCGCTCAGGATTGGTATAAGCTTGGAGGTTCCTGCGGTGTCATGCACCGCTGATCATGGGCTACCTGTCCCCGGGTATCCCGGCCCCACTAATGAGCTCTTGGCGCATGACGGAACAACTAGTCGTTCACAGGTACGAACAACGCGATGACACCGGCCTCTCCTGGCCGCGTATCGTGGGTATCGCTTTTGTAATCGCACTGCATCTCGCCGCCTTCATGATGCTTCTGATCCCGGCTGTGGCTCCCAAGGCCGTGGCGGAGAAAGAACGCAACATCATGGTGACCCTGGTCGACGCTCCGCCGCCGCCACCACCGCCGCCGCCGCCGCCGCCGCCGGATGACACCCCGCCGCCGCCGGTCAAGAACCTGTCGCCGCCGAAGCCGTCCCCGGTTCCGCCGCCGCCGCAGGCTCCTGTGGTCGATATCCCGGACCCGCGTCCGACCGACATCGTCACGCCGCCTTCGCCGCCGTCGCCGCCGCAGCCGCCGAGCACCATTGAGGCAAGCGTCGACATCTCGTCGAAGAACATGAACCCCCCGCGTTACCCGCCGGCCGCGTTCCGTGCTGGTATCCAGGGTGAAGTCATCCTGATCATTGACGTCGATGCCAATGGCAACGTCACCAATGTGTCGGTCGAGAAGTCCAGCCGTAACCGTGACCTCGATCGCGCCGCCATGGACGCAGCTCGCAAGTGGAGCTTCCGTTCCGCGGAATCGGGCGGGAAGAAGGTCGCAGGTCGCGTTCGCGTCCCGGTCAACTTTGCGCTGAACTGATAGTGGCCGGTGGCCCGCCGGCCACCGCCCCTAGCGGTTATTTCTAGCAATACCCTTTATCACCACACACAACAAAGGTAAGCGTCATGCTGCAGGAACTTTTCATCGCCGCTGCTGCCGGGGGCAACTCCAACGCCCTGTCGCAGATGGGCTTCGAGCACCTGATCCACGAGATGACCACCCAGCCGGGTGACTTCGCCGTCTCCTGGGTCGTGCTGCTGACCCTGATCATCATGTCGGCCATGTCCTGGTACTGGACCGTCATCAACATCTTCCGCGCCACCCGCCTGAAGGCTGCTGCCGACAAGGTCGTGAGCCTGTTCTGGGATACCCCGAACGCTCAGGACGCCATCCGTGCGATGGAAGAACAGCCGGCTTCGGAGCCCTTCTCCAAGATCGCTCTGGACGCTGCACAGGCTGCTGCGCACCACCAGCGTTCGGAAGGCGGCACCTCCGGTGGCCTGGGTGAAAACCTGAGCCGTTCGGAGTTCGTCGATCGCGCCCTGCGTCAGGCCGTGACCCGCGAAAGCAACAACCTGCAGTCGGGCATGACCCTGCTGGCCACCGTCGGCGCGACCGCTCCGTTCGTGGGTCTGCTGGGTACCGTGTGGGGCATCTACGGCGCGCTGATCAAGATCGGTGCCACCGGTTCCGCCTCGATCGACGCCGTTGCCGGCCCGGTGGGTGAAGCACTGATCATGACCGCCATCGGTCTGTTCGTGGCTATCCCGGCCGTGTTCGCCTTCAACTTCTTCAGCAAGATCAACAGCGCCACGATCAGCAAGTTCGATACGTTCGCTCACGACCTGCACGACTTCTTCGCCACCGGTTCGCGCGTTCGCTAATAGCGACGCGCGTCACCCAGCGAGAACGTAGTCAACACGATCTAGACGGAGCCCGTTATGGCTTTCAGTAGTGGTAACAGCGGCGGCCCCATGGCCGACATCAACGTTACGCCCCTCGTGGACGTGATGCTGGTGCTGCTGATCATCTTCATCATCACGGCGCCCCTGATGTCCCACAAGGTCAAGGTGGATCTGCCTGAGGCCAACCTGGTGCAGAATCCGGAAGACGCTGAAAAGCGGGCGAGCCCGATCACCTTGGCAGTCAAGGAAGACGGCTCGATCTACTGGAACGACGAGGAAATCGACAAGCAGACGCTCGAGTCGCGCTTGGCGACCGCCGCCCAGCAGACCCCGCAGCCGCCCCTCAACCTGCGTGGTGATCGCACCACCAAGATGCGCGTCATCAATGAGATGACGAAGGTCGCGCAGGAACAGGGCATGCTCGACGTGGGCTTCGTCGCCACCAAAGTAAAGGGGCAGTAAGCCATGGCGTTCAGTTCTGGTGGTAATAAAGGCCCCATGGCCGACATCAACGTCACGCCCCTGGTGGACGTGATGCTGGTGCTGCTGATCATCTTCATCGTCACCGCGCCGATCATGACGTACCCGATCGCCGTTGACCTGCCGCAGCGCGTGCTCAACCCACCGCCGGTGACTGTCGAACCGCCGCCGCCGATCGAGCTGAAGGTGGACGCCAGCAACCAGGTGTCGTGGAACAACAGCCCCGTGGCTGTGAGCGAACTGCAGCAGCGTATGGAGCAGGAAGTGCAGCGCGATCCGACCAACCAGCCGGAGCTGCGCATTGATGCCAGCCCGGACTCCGAGTACGACGTGATGGCCAAGGTGTTGGCTGCCGCGAAGAATGCTCAGATGAAGAAGATCGGCTTCGTACAGCAGTAATACGCAAGACGCAGTCATGACGCGACTGGAAAACGCCCCTGGAAACAGGGGCGTTTTTTTTGTGCCGCCGGCGGTGGATACGCGCCAGCGGCACGCCGCCCGCTATCATCCGGCCATGCTCGCAACCTTCGACGTCTTCGGGGACTGGCTCGACGCCATCCCCCACCTGCGCCCCCTGATGGTGGCGGCCTACATTCTCTATCTGCTGTGGCTGACCGGTTGGATCATGCTGCAGAAGCGCGAGCCGGTCGCCACGTTGAGCTGGATCCTGTCGCTGGCCGCCCTGCCCTACCTCGGGCTCTTCATCTACTACCTGCTCGGCCCGCAGAAGGTGAAGCGGCAGCGCCTGCGCCGTGGCCGTTCGCGCTCGGGCATGGAGCACTACAGCAGCGTCTGCCCACCGGACGCGGACTGCACCGAGCTGGCCAAGATCGCGCAGGCCACCACCGGCCTGTCGCCAAGCTCGGCCACCGAGGTGGAGTGGCTGGTCGATGGCGCGGCCACCTACAGTGCACTGCTCGCCGCCGTGGCCAAGGCGCAGGATCACCTGCACCTGGAGTACTACATCTTCAATCCGGACCACGCCGGCACCGCGCTGCGCGATGCGCTGACCGAGCGTGCCGCCGCAGGTGTGCGGGTACGCCTGCTGCTGGATGCGGTGGGCTCCTCCTCCCTCCGCAAGCGCTTCCTGCAGCCGCTGCTGGATGCCGGTGCCGAGGTGGTCTGGTTCCATCCGCGGCAGCTGCTCAAGCCGTTCAAGCGGCCGTGGTTGAACCTGCGCACGCACCGCAAGCTGGTGATCATCGATGGCCTGCAGGCCTTCACCGGCGGCATCAACATCACCGATGAGGAGGACGAGAGCGTCCGCCCGGATGCGTATCGCGACCTGCACATGCGCCTGCGTGGTCACGTGGTGCGCAGCCTGCAGCTGGTCTTCATCGAGGACTGGATCTACGCCACCGGCCAGGAGCCGGCGCGCTTCAACATCGCCCAGCTGTGGCCGGAAACGATGCCCAGCCGCAGCGAGGGCAGCATCAACGCGCAGGTGCTGGTCTCCGGCCCGGACTCCTCATGGGAAACCATCCATCGCCTGCACGTGGCGGCGATCCACGAAGCGAAGGAACGGGTCTGGCTGGTCACGCCTTACTTCGTACCCGGCGAAGCCGCGCGCATGGCACTGACCTCCGCCGCCCTCGGTGGCCTGGATGTGCGCCTGCTGGTGCCCAAGATGAGCGACTCCTGGTTCGTCACCCAGGCCGCGCGCTCCTACTTCGACGAGCTGCTGCAGGCCGGGGTCAAGATCTACGAATACGGCCCGCGCATGCTGCATACCAAGGCCTTCATCGCCGATGACGACGTGTGCATCGTCGGCAGCGCCAACTTCGATCACCGCAGCTTCCGGCTCAACTTCGAGCTGTCGATGATGATCAGCGACACCGGCCGCGTGGCGGCGCTGGCCGAGATCCTGCTGGCCGAGTACAGCAGCGCCTCGCCGGTCTACAACGATCGCCAGCGTTCGCTGTGGCGGCACCGTGTACCAGAGGCGTTCGCGCGCCTGGCCTCGCCGCTGCTGTAGCCAGCACTCCCCGTGGAACCCCACCCGGCGCCGGCGCTACACTGGCCCGGTCAATCGGGGAGAACGACATGTACTGGCTGTTTCTGCTGTTCGCGCTGGCCTGTTTCGGCATGGCGCTCAAGACCCCCCACATGGGGCTGATGGCGCTGTCGCTGCTGGGCACCCTGGTGTTCCTGCTGGCGTGGGTCCGCGGCCTCTATGTGGCCCGCTTCGGCGATGTGCAGCCTACCCGCGCGGCCATCACCGATCCCAACGAACTCCGTCGGCTGCGGGAGCTCGCCCTCCAGGCGCGTACCCGGGCCGCTCAGGGTGAATCCGACCCCTCGTAGTGCCATGACCCAACTCAGCGTCAACGTGAACAAGATCGCCGTCCTGCGCAACTCGCGCGGCGGCACCGACCCGGACGTGCTGCACGCCGCCCGCGCCTGCCTGGATGCCGGTGCGCACGGGATCACCGTGCACCCGCGCCCGGACCGCCGCCACATCCACGCCGAGGACGTGCTGGCGCTGTCCGCGCTGACGGCCGAGCGCGGCGTCAGCGCGCGTTCGTTGCTGCTGCCGATCCTGAAGAATCCATTGATACTCGCCTGCCTGACCGGCGCTCTGGTCAATTTCGCCG
>NZ_DJUS01000101.1:11497-13038 GCF_002438365.1 Pseudomonas sp. UBA6276 | reverse complement strand
TGCTGATCATCTTCATGGTCGCAGCCCCCCTGGCGACGGTGGACATCAAGGTCGACCTACCTGCCTCGACCGCCAAGCCGGCGCCGCGGCCTGAAAAGCCGGTGTTCCTCAGCGTCAAGGCCGACCAGAACCTGTACGTGGGCGACGACAGGGTCGAGCGCACGCAGCTGGGCCAGATCCTCGATGCCAAGACTCACGGCAACAAGGACACGACCATCTTCTTCCAGGCCGACAAGGGCGTGGATTACGGCGACCTGATGGAAGTGATGAACACCCTGCGCGGCGCGGGCTACCTGAAGGTAGGCCTGGTCGGCCTCGAGACGGCAGCCAAGCAATGATCACGACGCGCCAGAAAACGACGCGTTATGTTGCCAGCCTGGCGGTCGTCCTCGGCGTGCACGCTGCGGCCATCGTGGTTGCCCTGAACTGGCCCGCGCCGCAGCCCATCGAGCTGCCACCGCAGGCCATGATGGTGGAGATGGCGCCGCTGCCCGAACCTGCGCCCCCTCCGCCGCCGCAGGTCGTCACGCCGCCGCCACCGCCCGAGCCGGTGGTCGAGGATCCATTGCCCAAGCTGGCGGAAGCGCCCAAGCCGACGATCTCGGTGCCCAAGCCGACGCCGCCCAAGCCCAAGCCCAAACCGCAGCCGCCCAAGGTCGAGAAGAAGCCCGAGCCGCCCAAGGAGCAACCACCGGCCGAGCAGACCGTGGACAGCCGTCCGGCGCCGCCACAACCGGCCAAGCCGGCAGCGCCCGCCCCCAGTGTGCCGTCCAACAGCAACGCACTGCCCAGCTGGCAGGGCGATCTGCTGCGCCACTTGGCCAAGTACAAGAAGTACCCTGAAGATGCGCGCCGTCGTGGCATGACCGGGGTCAACCGCTTGCGCTTCGTGGTCGACGCCGAAGGCCGGGTACTGTCGTACTCCCTGGCTGGAGGTTCAGGCAGCGCGGCACTGGACCGCGCGACCATGGAGATGATCCGTCGAGCGCAACCGTTGCCCAAGCCACCGGCCGAGATTCTGGTCAATGGCAGCCTGGAAGTGGTCGCGCCCTTCGTTTACTCGCTGGACAAGCGCTGATTCGCATAATTTGATGCGTTTCAGCGCCGTTGATAACGTGCGTCTATCGGTTGCAGCCGCTATGCTGGGCTCGCAACTTCATGGACGCACGTTATGACCCTCACAGAATTGCGCTACATCGTTACCCTGGCTCAGGAGCAACACTTCGGCCACGCGGCTGAGCGCTGCCATGTCAGCCAGCCCACTCTCTCGGTCGGCGTCAAGAAGCTCGAGGACGAGCTCGGCGTGCTGATCTTCGAGCGCAGCAAGAGCGCCGTGCGCCTGACCNNCGCTCAAGGTCGGCGCCATCTATACCGTCGGCCCGTACCTGTTCCCACACCTCATCCCGCAACTGCACCGCGTGGCGCCGCAGATGCCGCTGTACATCGAGGAAAACTTCACTCACATCCTGCGCGACAAGCTGCGCAATGGTGAGCTGGACGCGGTGATCATCGCCCTGCCGTTCAACGAAGCCGATGTACTG
>NZ_DJUS01000101.1:0-11462 GCF_002438365.1 Pseudomonas sp. UBA6276 | reverse complement strand
AGCCGTTCTACGTGCTGATGCCGGCGGACCACCCCTGGACGCGCAAGGAAACCATCGACTCGGGCCTGCTCAACGACAAGAGCCTGCTGCTGCTGGGTGAAGGCCACTGTTTCCGTGATCAGGTTCTGGAAGCCTGCCCGACCCTGACGAAGGGCTCGGAAAGCGCCAAGCACACCACCGTCGAATCCAGCTCGCTGGAAACCATCCGGCACATGGTTGCGTCCGGCCTGGGTGTTTCGATCCTGCCGTTGTCGGCCGTCGACAGCCATCACTACGCGCCTGGCGTCATCGAAGTCCGGCCACTGACCCCACCGACGCCGTTCCGCACCGTAGCGATCGCCTGGCGCGCCAGCTTTCCGCGGCCCAAGGCCATCGAGATCCTCGCCGATTCGATCCGTCTGTGTTCGGTGGCCAAGCCGGTGGGCCGCGACGCGCCATGACCGAGCTGGCTCAGGTATCGGTCACTGCGCTCAAGGGCGTGGGCGAGGCGATGGCGGAAAAACTCGCCAAGGTGGGTCTCGAAAACCTCCAGGATGTGTTGTTCCACCTGCCCCTGCGCTATCAGGACCGCACCCGGGTGGTCCCGATCGGGGCGTTGCGTCCTGGCCAGGATGCGGTCATCGAGGGGGTGGTCAGCGGTGCCGACGTCTCAATGGGCAAGCGCCGCAGCCTGTTGGTGCGCCTGGGCGATGGCAGTGGCTCGCTGAGCCTGCGCTTCTATCATTTCAGCAATGCCCAGAAGGAAGCGCTCAAGCGCGGCACGCATGTGCGCTGCTATGGCGAAGCACGGCCCGGTGCCTCGGGGCTGGAGATCTACCACCCCGAATACCGCGTACTGACCGGGGAGCAAGACATCCCGGTCGACCAGAACCTGACGCCGATCTACCCGACCACCGAAGGCCTGACCCAACAGCGTTTGCGTCAGTTGTCGCAGCAGGCCCTCGACCTGCTGGGGCCGCGCAGCCTGCCCGACTGGTTGCCGCTGGAGCTGGCGCGCGAGCACCAACTGGCCCCTCTGGATGAAGCGATCCGCTACCTGCACCGCCCGCCGCCGGATGCCGACCTCGAAGAGCTTGCGGTGGGTCATCACTGGGCTCAGCACCGCCTGGCTTTCGAAGAGCTGCTGACCCATCAGCTGTCCCAGCAGCGCCTGCGTGAAAGCCTGCGCGCCCAACGCGCGCCTGCCCTGCCGCTGGCCCGGGACCTGCCGGTGCGCTACCTGGACAACCTGGGGTTTGCGCCCACCGGAGCACAACGTCGGGTGGGTGCGGAAATCGCCTACGACCTGAGCCAGCCCGAGCCGATGCTGCGTCTGGTGCAGGGCGACGTCGGTGCCGGCAAGACCGTGGTGGCGGCCCTGGCCGCCTTGCAGGCACTGGAGGCGGGTTATCAGGTGGCGCTGATGGCGCCGACCGAGATTCTCGCCGAGCAGCACTTCATCACCTTCCAGCGCTGGCTCGAACCGCTGGGCATCGAAGTGGCCTGGCTGGCCGGCAAGCTCAAGGGCAAGGCACGGGTCGGTGCACTCGAGCGTATCGCCGGTGGCGCGCCGATGGTGGTGGGTACTCACGCCCTGTTTCAGGCCGAGGTGCAGTTCGCCCGGTTGGCTCTGGTGATCATCGATGAGCAACACCGCTTCGGCGTACAGCAACGCCTGGCATTGCGGCAGAAAGGCGTGGGCGGAACGATGTGCCCGCACCAGCTGATCATGACCGCTACGCCGATCCCGCGGACGTTGGCGATGAGTGCCTACGCCGACCTCGACACCTCCGTACTCGACGAGCTGCCGCCCGGGCGTACGCCGGTCAACACCGTGCTGGTGGCCGACAGCCGCCGCCCCGAGGTGGTCGAGCGGGTGCGCGCCGCCTGTGCCGAGGGTCGCCAGGCCTATTGGGTCTGCACCCTGATCGAGGAATCCGAAGAGCTCACCTGCCAGGCCGCGCAAAGTACTTTCGAAGAGCTTACCCTGGCCTTGGGTGAGTTGCGGGTCGGGTTGATCCACGGGCGCATGAAGCCTGCCGAAAAGGCCGAGGTCATGGCCTGGTTCAAGGCCGGCGATCTGCAACTGCTGGTGGCCACCACCGTGATCGAAGTCGGGGTGGATGTGCCCAATTCCAGCCTGATGATCATCGAGAACCCGGAACGCCTGGGGCTCGCCCAGCTCCATCAGCTGCGCGGACGCGTCGGTCGTGGCAGCGCCGCCAGCCACTGCGTATTGCTCTACCACCCGCCCTTGTCGCAGATCGGTCGGGAACGGCTGGGTATCATGCGCGAAACCAACGACGGCTTCGTGATTGCCGAAAAGGACCTGCAGCTGCGCGGTCCCGGCGAGATGCTGGGCACCCGGCAAACGGGCCTGCTGCAGTTCAAGGTCGCCGACCTGATGCGCGACGCCGACTTGCTGCCGGCAGTGCGCGAAGCGGCCCAGGTGCTCATCGAACGCTGGCCCGGCCATGTCACGCCGCTGCTCGAGCGCTGGCTGCGGCATGGGCAGCAATACGGTCAAGTCTGAAGCGCTCCAGAAACTTGTGTGATACAGGTCTCGGTTTCCTGGGCAAGCTGAGTATACTGAGGCGAATGTAGGACAATGGATGCAGACCATGAATGAACTTGCGCTGGAAGCCGTCACTTCGCCCGTCCCCTCCGTGATCCAGAAGATGCTCAACGATTCGGGCATCGCCTGGACGGCGGTGGATGCACGACAGGTGACCGCCGCCGATGCCGGCCGCACGATCCAGGCGGTTCTGCTGGCCGATGAGGTCGGGGCACTCATGGTGCTGTTTCCCCAGAGTCAGTTGCTGGACCTGAATCGCTTGACCGAACTGACCGGGCGCAAGCTCACGGCCGTGTCCGAGGAACGCCTGACCGCTATGCTGGGCAAGCACCAGCTGGCCTTGCTGCCGGGCCTGCCGATCCTGACCAGTTCGCCGTGCCTGTACGACGAGCGCTTGATGCTCGAACCCACGTTGCTGGTCAGCTCCGGCGAACCCGGCGGGTGGCTCGAACTGAGCGGCGATGATTTCCGCAAGATGCTGACCAAAGCCAGTTCCGGCTCTTTTGGCCAACCCTTGGCCAATGTCCGCCCCAACCTGGATCGTCCCGATGACGACGGCAAGGAAATCACCCGCGCGGTGCAGAATTTCACCGCACGGCGTATCCAACAGCGTCTGGAATCGACCATCGAGATTCCTCCCCTGGCAACCACGGCACAGAAGATCATCAAGCTGCGCGTCGATCCCAATGCCACCATCGACGACATCACCGGCGTGGTCGAAACCGATCCGGCGCTGGCTGCGCAGGTGGTCAGCTGGGCCGCGTCACCTTATTACGCCTCACCGGGCAAGATTCGTTCGGTGGAAGACGCCATCGTTCGGGTGCTCGGTTTCGATCTGGTGATCAATCTGGCGCTGGGTCTGGCCTTGGGCAAGACCTTGAACATGCCCAAGGATCATCCGCGTCAGGCCACGCCACACTGGCATCAGTCCATTTATGTGGCTGCAGTGATCGAAGGCCTGACCCGTGCCATGCCTCGGGCCAGCCGCCCGGAAGCAGGCCTCACCTACCTGGCCGGCTTGCTGCACAACTTCGGCTATCTGCTGCTAGCTCACCTGTTTCCGCCGCATTTCCAGCTGATCTGTCGTCATCTCGAAGTCAATCCGCACCTGCAGCATGATTTCATCGAGCAGCATCTGCTGGGCGTGACGCGAGAGCAGATGGGCGCCTGGCTGATGCGCTACTGGGAAATGCCGGAAGAACTGAGCACCGCGCTACGGTTCCAGCACGACCCCAGCTACACCGGCGAGCACGCCGCCTACGCCAATCTGGTGTGCCTGGCCATTCGCCTGTTGCGCAGCCGCGGCATCGGCAGCGGCGATCAGTACATTCCGGATGCCTTGTTCGAGCGCCTGGAACTGAGCCGAGACAAGGCCGAAGCGGTAGTCAGTAAAGTGCTGGAAGCCGAGGCACTGCTGCGCGAGCTGGCCCACCAGTTCGACTGACAGGTGCGCGGTGACCTCAGCGCTTTCTGGGCTTGAGGTATTTCATCGCGCCCTGGAACCACACCACCAGCGCCGGATTGCCCTTGATCTGGATGTGCTTGTCCTGAATGCCCTGCATGAACGCCAGTTGCTTGTTGCTGGCCTGCAGGGTGTCGTAGCCGTACTTGGCGTCTTTGAAGGCAATCGCGAAGGCCGGCTGTTCCACGCTGCCGCTGCGGCTGCTTACCCGTTGATCGCGGACGATGAAGTGCCGCGCGATCCTGCCGTCCAGTGTCTGTAACTGAAACACCAGGTCCTTGTCCTTGAGCTGCTGGGCGAAGGCTGGGTTGTTGCGGCTGGCGCGGGCCATCATCAGGCCCATGGCCCAGAGCAGGAAGCGGAATTTCATGGCGAAGTCTCGGCGCGGGAAAGTGGCGGCGAGTGTACCGGCAATGCCCCGTTCAAGGCAGTCCGGCTAAGGCGGGGCAGGCTATCTGGCCGTTATGGCGGCAGGTATGTCGCAGGCACCCGGCGGACCGGGTGCCATGGCGGGCGGCGCTCAGCAGCGCGGTGCCAGGTGGATCAGTTCACACTGTCCTTGAGAAACTTCCCAGGCTTGAAGGCAACGGTATTGCTGGCCTTGATCTTCACCGGCTCGCCGGTCTGCGGATTCTTGCCGGTGCGGGCGCCGCGGTGGCGTTGGATGAAGGTGCCGAAGCCTACCAGAGTGACACTGTCCTTGCGGTGCAGTGCGCCGGTGATTTCTTCGAGTACGGCATTCAAGACGCGGTTGGCCTGTTCCTTGGTCAGGTCCGCTTTTTCAGCAATGGCATCTACGAGCTCTGGTTTACGCATGGTGAAGCCTCTTATGGCGGTTTTTGTTTTTATTGGCGACTGCCTGGTGGACGGCAACGCCCAACTCGCCGCAGGCTCTACGCTGCGGCAGACGGAGTGAGAATGGCACGCTGCACGAGGGCGCGCCAGTGTCTGCCACGGGTTTGTTACGGCAAAGTGCCGGTTATTCCGACAGAACGGCGCCTATCGGCAATGCGGCACCCGAATGCGGGTCACCATCAACCGATCTCGATCATTTCGAAATCCATCTTGCCCACGCCGCAGTCGGGGCACAGCCAGTCTTCGGGCACGTCTTGCCAAAGGGTGCCGGCAGCGATGCCATCCTCGGGCCAGCCGTCGGCTTCGTTATAGATCAAGCCACAGACGATACATTGCCACTTCTTCATCATGTTCCCTCGGTATTCAGGCGATCTGGCGGGCGCTCGATGGTAAGACGTTGTCGCCCGGCTCTCGCGGTTTGTACTGATCAACGTCGCGCGATGCAAGCTTCATCAGGCGGGGGCGGCCAATCGGTACCGGCAAACATGATAAAGTCGACGTCTTTCCAGCCGACCCGATTCACTACCGTGCCCCATTCAGGATTCCCCTCCCCCGATTGGCAATGCCTGGCCGACGCCGACCCGCTGGTACGCGACTGGCTGTTCGATCCAGGCTCCCTGACCCGCCGTTTGATTCAGCTCAGCGATGACCATTTCAGCGTCCGCGTGCTGCTGCAGGACTGGCAACCGCTGCGTGATGAAGAATGCCTGGCGCTGGCTGTGCCGTCAGGCAGCCAAGGCTGGGTACGCGAGGTCTGTCTGCTCGGCCATGGCGAGCCCTGGGTGTTCGCCCGCAGCGTGGCGGCGCGCAGCAGCCTGCAGGCCAGTGACTTGGACATGCAGGCGTTGGGCAACCGTTCGCTGGGCGAGCTGCTATTCTGCGACCCGGCGTTCGTGCGTGGTCCCATTCAGACCTGCCGCTACCCGGCTCGGTGGCTGCCCGCCCAGCAGGCCAGCGAGGGGCTGTGGGCCAGACGCTCGCGTTTCGACCGGGGGTCGCTGGCGGTGCTGGTCGCCGAAGTCTTCCTGCCGCCTGTGTGGCAAGCCGTTCGTAACCCAGCGGAGCACCGTTGATGTATCAGAGCCTGCTCAAGTCGCTGAACCGGCTGAACCCGCGCGCCTGGGATTTCATTCAGCTCACGCGCATGGACAAGCCCATCGGCGTCTACCTGTTGCTGTGGCCGACCCTGTGGGCCCTGTGGATCGCCGGTGAAGGCAGGCCTTCGCTGGCCAATCTGGTCATCTTCGTCGCCGGTGTGGTGCTGATGCGCGCGGCTGGTTGCGTGATCAACGACTTCGCCGACCGCAAGGTCGATGGCCACGTCAAGCGGACCGAAGCGCGGCCCTTGGTCAGCGGCAAGATCAGCAGCAAGGAAGCGCTGGTGTTCTTCGCCGTGCTGGTCGGCATCAGTTTCGTGCTGGTGCTGTGCACCAATGCCCAGACCATCGGCCTGTCGGTAGGCGGCTTGATCTTGGCGGCAAGCTATCCGTTCATGAAACGCTACACCTACTACCCGCAGGTGGTGCTGGGCATGGCGTTCTCGTGGGGCATGCCGATGGCATTCACCGCCGAAACTGGCGAGTTGCCAGCGGCCGCCTGGCTGCTGTGGATCGCCAACCTGCTGTGGACCGTGGCCTATGACACCTACTATGCCATGACCGACCGCGATGACGACCTGCGCATCGGGGTGAAATCCACCGCCATCCTGTTCGGCGCCGCCGATCGCCTGATCATTGTCATCCTGCAGGGGCTGGCCTTGGCCTGCCTGCTGCTGGCCGGCGCACGGTTCGGCCTCGGCGGCTGGTTCCACGCGGGCCTGGCGGTGGCCGCGCTGTGTTTCGCCTGGCAGTGGTGGCATACCCGCGAGCGCGAGCGCATGGCCTGCTTCAGGGCGTTCCTGCACAACCATTGGGTAGGGTTGGCGATCTTCCTGGGCATTGTGCTCGACTACGCCCTGCGCTGACGCCCTCCCTGGCCGTCGTGCCGGATCGAGGTGTGCAGTTCAGTCTTCGACGGGACGGGCGACCTGCCAGGCGTTATCTTTCTTGCCGTCACCGCTGGTGTCGCCAGGCTTCTTGTCAGCCTTGTAGGTGTACAGCGGGCTGCCCATGTAGGCCCACTGCAGGCTGCCGTCGTCGCGGCTGATCACGGTCCAGTCGCCGTCGTCGGCGGCACCCTTGTCGGCCATCAGCGGCGGCCAGTTCTTCGCGCAGTCGGCGTTGCACGTCGACTTGCCGTCTTCGTCTTCGGCATAGGTGTAGAGCGTCATGCCGCGGCCGTCGACGAACGCCTTGCCCGGCTCCAGGCGCGGGTGGTCGGCGGCCATGGCCAGGCCAGACAGCGTCAGCGCCAGGGCGCCACACAGGGCCGTCCAGGCCGAAGTCGTACGAGTCTTCATGGGTGCCTCTCGTCATCAATGAACAGGGATTTACAGCTTAGTACAGTCTGAATAACTTGATACGCTCGAGCAGCTGTCACACGACTGCAATAATCGCGTTATCTAATGCGGCGCATGACAGGGTAATGACAAGAGGTTTGCACAATGGCTGGCAGGAGCATTCTCATCGTCGACGATGAGGCACCGATCCGCGAAATGATCGCCGTAGCCCTGGAAATGGCAGGCTACGACAGCTTCGAGGCGGAGAACGCGCAGCAGGCCCATGCGATCATCGTCGACCGCAAACCCGATCTCATCCTGCTCGACTGGATGCTGCCCGGCACCTCGGGCATCGAACTGGCACGCCGCCTCAAGCGCGACGAGCTGACCGGCGATATCCCGATCATCATGCTCACCGCCAAGGGTGAGGAAGACAACAAGATCCAGGGGCTGGAAGTCGGCGCCGACGACTACATCACCAAGCCGTTCTCGCCACGCGAACTGGTGGCCCGGCTCAAGGCCGTGCTGCGCCGCGCCGGCCCCAGCGATGGCGAATCGCCGATCGAGGTCGGTGGCCTGTTGCTGGATCCGATCAGCCATCGCGTCACCATCGACGGCAAGCCCGCCGAGATGGGCCCTACCGAATACCGTCTGTTGCAGTTCTTCATGACCCATCAGGAACGTGCCTACACTCGCGGGCAGTTGCTCGACCAGGTCTGGGGCGGCAATGTCTACGTCGAGGAGCGCACCGTGGACGTTCACATCCGTCGGCTGCGCAAGGCCTTGGGCGACGCCTACGAAAATCTGGTACAAACCGTGCGCGGCACCGGTTACCGCTTTTCCACCAAGAGCTGAACCGGCAGGTTTTCACAGCATAGGATGCGCGATACGTGAAACAAGACTGGTATGCCACCCTCGTGCGTCACATGCTGTTGCTGGTAGCGGGGTGCCTGCTGGTCGGGCTGATCACCGGTCATTACGGTTGGTGTCTGGCACTGGGTCTGGCGGTGTACCTGGCCTGGACGCTCAAACAGCTACTGCGTCTGCACCGCTGGCTGCGCGAGCACCAGCCGGATCAACCGCCGCCCGACGGCTATGGCCTGTGGGGTGAGGTGTTCGACAGCATTTATCACATGCAGCGCCGCGATCAGCGCGCGCGCGGGCGTCTGCAGGCCGTGATCGATCGCGTGCAGGAATCCACTGCGGCTCTGCGCGATGCCGTGATCATGCTCGATGCCGACGGCAACCTGGAATGGTGGAACCGCGCGGCCGAGACCCTGCTGGGGCTCAAGACACCCCAGGACAGTGGTCAGCCGGTGACCAACCTGATCCGCCATCCGCGCTTCAAGGAATACTTCGCCCAAGAGCAGTACGCCGAGCCGCTGGAGATTCCCTCGCCGGTCAACGACCGTCTGCGTGTGCAATTTCTGATCACCCGCTATGGCAACAATGAACACCTGATGCTGGTGCGCGACGTGACCCGCATCCATCAGCTGGAACAGATGCGCAAGGATTTCGTGGCCAATGTGTCCCACGAGCTGCGCACGCCGCTGACCGTGATCACCGGCTACCTGGAAACTCTGCTGGACAACGTCGAGGACGTGAACCCGCGCTGGACCCGGGCCCTGCAACAGATGGAGCAGCAAGGCGTGCGCATGCAGACCCTGCTCAACGACCTGCTGTTGCTGGCCAAGCTGGAAGCCACCGATTACCCCTCGGACAACCTACCGGTGGCGGTCACGGCCCTGCTGCACAGTATCGTCAGCGACGCCCGGGCCCTGTCCGGGCCGCGCAACCAGACGATCAGCCTGGACATCGAGAACGAGGTGCTGCTCAAGGGCAGCGAGGCCGAACTGCGCAGCGCGTTTTCCAACCTGATTTTCAACGCGGTGAAATACACGCCGGAACAGGGGACCATTCGGGTGCGCTGCTGGACCGACGCCCAGGGCGCCCATCTACGGGTACAGGATTCGGGGATCGGCATCGATGCCAAGCACCTGCCGCGTCTGACCGAGCGTTTCTATCGCGTGGACTCCAGTCGAGCCTCCAACACTGGTGGCACCGGGCTGGGGCTGGCCATCGTCAAGCACGTGCTGCTTCGCCATCGGGCGACGCTGGAGATCAGCAGCGTGCCGGGTCATGGCAGTATCTTCACGTGTCACTTCTCGTTGGTACAGGTGGTGGTTCGTTAACCGCGCAGGGCGCGATCCTGTCGGGGGGGACGGTCATTGGCCGCGAAGCAGGCGCTGCGGTGTGCAGGAGGGAGCGCGGCGCGCCCTTCGCGGCCACGGACCGCTCCTACGGAAATTGTGGTGTTCCTGTAGGAGCGGTCATTGGCCGCGAAGCAGGCGCTGCGGTGTGTTGGGAGAACGCTGCATATGGCTGCCTTATCAGCACACCCCCTAGGCAAGGGCCCGTCCAGCCGTTACATTGCCAAACACATTACCCACCCTGGGTATCGCCTCACTCCCCTCCAGCACACGGACACCGTAAAACGCCACCATGGACCCTTCCACAGGCATCTCCCTTTCGTCACTGTTCGCCGACTTCGGCATGATTCTTTTCGCTCTGTTCCTGGTCTTGCTCAACGGCTTCTTCGTAGCCGCCGAGTTCGCCATGGTCAAGCTGCGCTCGACCCGGGTAGAGGCCATCGCCAAGAAGCATGGATGGCGTGGCAGCATTCTGCGCACGGTCCACAGCCAGCTCGATGCCTACCTTTCCGCCTGCCAGCTGGGTATCACCCTGGCCTCGCTGGGCCTGGGCTGGGTCGGTGAACCGGCGTTCGCACACATCCTCGAACCGTTGCTGGGCGCCGTCGGCGTGCAGTCGCCGGAAGTCATCAAGGGCGTGTCGTTCTTCAGCGCCTTCTTCGTTATCTCGTACCTGCACATCGTGGTTGGCGAGCTGGCACCCAAGTCCTGGGCGATCCGCAAGCCAGAGCTGCTGTCGATGTGGACGGCGGTGCCGCTGTACCTGTTCTACTGGGCCATGTACCCGGCCATCTACCTGCTCAATGCCAGTGCCAACGGCATTTTGCGCATTGCCGGCCAGGGCGAACCCGGCCCGCACCACGAGCACCATTACAGCCGCGACGAGCTCAAGCTGATCCTGCACTCAAGCCGTGGCCAAGACCCCAGTGACCAAGGCATGCGCGTACTGGCCTCGGCAGTGGAGATGGGTGAACTGGAGGTGGTCGATTGGGCCAACTCGCGCGAAGACCTGGTGAGCCTGGAATTCAACGCGCCGCTCAAGGAAATCCTGGCGATGTTTCGTCGCCACAAGTTCAGCCGCTATCCGGTGTACGACACCGAGCGCGAAGAGTTCGTCGGCCTGCTGCACATCAAGGATCTGCTGCTGGAACTGGCGGCGCTCGACCACCTGCCCGAGTCGTTCAACCTGGCCGAGCTGACCCGTCCTCTGGAACGGGTGTCGCGGCACATGCCGTTGTCGCGTCTGCTGGAGCAGTTCCGCAAGGGCGGCGCGCACTTTGCGCTGGTCGAGGAGGCCGATGGCAAGATCATCGGTTACCTGACCATGGAAGACGTGCTGGAAGTGCTGGTCGGCGACATCCAGGACGAACACCGCAAGGCCGAGCGCGGCATTCTGGCCTATCAACCCGGGAAGCTGCTGGTGCGGGGCGATACGCCGCTGTTCAAGGTCGAGCGGCTGCTGGGGGTGGACCTGGATCACATTGAGGCGGAAACCCTGGCGGGTTTGATCTACGAGACCCTCAAGCGGGTGCCCGAGGAAGAGGAGCTGCTGGAGGTAGAAGGCCTGCGCATCATCATCAAGAAGATGAAGGGGCCCAAGATCATCCTGGCCAAGGTGCTCAAGATCGAGTGAGTTGTGGCAGGTCAGTGCTGCCTGCGAGTGGGGCGTTGGGATGTGCAGTGGGTTTGATGGCCCCTTCGCGGGTAGAACCCGCTCCCACAGGGGGGGTGGCTGCAAGGGGGTTACTGGCCGCCGACGGCGAAGTTGGGCAGTACGCCCAGTGGCCGGTCGAACTGGTAGGGAATCGACTCCAGCGCCAGGCCGACGTTGCGTTGCACCACGAAGTGCAGGTGCGGGCCGGTGCTGTTGCCTGTGTTGCCCGAGCGCGCCAGCGCCGAGCCGACGCTGACCTGTTGCCCTTCCTTGACGCTCACCGAACCGCGCATCAGGTGCAGATAGACACCCATGGTGCCGTCCTCGTGGAGGATGCGCACGAAGTTGCC
>NZ_DJUS01000102.1:574-29267 GCF_002438365.1 Pseudomonas sp. UBA6276 | reverse complement strand
TCACGTTGGCCAGTGATCCTTACATCGCTGGCAATAGCAATGGCTACGTGGAGGTTTGGTACGAGGCCACCCGCAACAGCCAGCCGGTGGGCAGCTCGCAGCGGCTGCAGCTGCATGTCGGGGCGGCGGCGGAACGGCCTTGGCCGTTACCGAAAATAGTGGATGGGACCAACAGCGAGGTCAGTACCTGGCAACCGATCAAGCCCGGCACATCGTATGAAACCAATACCGCCACGGTGGTGGTGCGCGATGCTCGGATTCTGGAAAACGACACCGTTGCAGTGCTCTGGTTCTGGCCTGATGGTCAGAACGAGGCGTTGCCTTGGGTGCTAGCTACCGTGGGCGAGGGGCGAGTGTCGGTGCCTTCGACGGTGCTGGCACTCGGCCTTGGCCAGACGGTGCAGGTAGGGTATGTGATCTTCCGAGGCGCTGATCTGACGGTAGTAGGCACTTCGCAAATGCTGAGCCTGCGTCTGGAGAACTTCCGCCCCGGCACCTTGAAGCCACCACGAATCGAACAGGCAGCAGGCAACCTGCTGGATCTTAATACCTTCACTGGTGATGGAATCGTAGCTGTGGACCCATGGCCCTTGATCGCTGCAGATCAAATGTTCTGGTTGCGGATCAATGGCCTACAAGATGATGGAAAAGAGTACGACGAGCGATTGGTTGGGCCCTATACGGTGCAGCCTAGCGAGGTTGCTGTCGGGATACAACGAAGTGTGCCAGAAGCGATGTTATTGAGAACGGAGAATGGCGTTGAGCTTGTAGTGCGAATGAGCGTAGCCATGAATGGTAGCCAAATTGAGGGAGAAGCAATCATGTTTCCACATGCGAAGATAGCGCTCAAACAACTTGAACTAGGTTTGACTGCGCCCACCGTTGAACACCAAGCGGATGGGCGTTTGGATCCTGATCTGATTCCAGCTTCAGGGGTCAAGATCACCGCCGCTTATTCAGGAATGAAAACAGGCCAATGGGTAAGCGCGGTATGGGCTGCTGTAGGGGCTGCTCCGCTCATTCTTGGCCCCAGGGAAATTACACAGGTCGGCAGCGTGGATTTCACAGTTCCCAAACAGACAGCGCTAGAGAGTCTAGGGCTTTCCGTTGGAGCAGCTATTGTTGTTTCGCGTGTGAATGGTGGCTTGAAAGAGACATCGCCAATATTGCCATTCGTGGTCGGTTCAGGAGAGCCTTCGACACCGCCAGGTACGGGGGACTTCGAGAACGTAGAATTCGGACCCGCCCCTTCACCTCTGGAGCTCCGTGACTTCATTATCACGCGAGATAATGGGGTAACGGGCATGATTAAAGGTGCCCCCTCCGGGGGAGGCTCTTCCATTCAAGGTAGATGCTATGCCGTTACAAACTCTGGCTCGGGTGCAGTGACATGTCTACTGAGATCACCAACCCGAAAAGGCTTTAGCTTTAGCTTCTTGAATTCAATCGGCCATCAAATGACCATTGAGGTTCTATATGAGCTGTCCACTGTAGATAAGTCAAACATTGGCGGCACGATTACCGTTAGAGGCGACACGAACCTAGGTGCAGTACATGGGTTTAGGCTGAGGCCTATGAATGGCTACGAAGCCTATATTGATAATCTGAAGCTGCATGACTGACAGTTACTATACCATGTTGCTCCGATTGCTTAGGAAGTCCGAAGTAGATTCCTGTTTTTGGGCGGAAGAGCCATCGGCGATTTCAAAAAGGTAGGAATCTGTCGATCAGCTCATATTTTCGCCGCGAAGTAGTATTTCTATTAGGAGCATTGCACCACTGATTTGCATGCGAATGATTGCCGTTGATGCAGCCGTCCATTATGCTAAGTTGCTGTCAAGCGCTTAGACCAAGTCGTACGGATCTTGGCTAAAAATATTCAGGATTAAACCCTGAATATTTTTAGCCCTCCACCGGTTACTTTGTTTTTACCCAAGTGGGCAGGAGTGGTTCGAGCGACAACTTTTAGGTCTTTACATTTAGGAATTGGGCTCTAACCATGGAACTTCTAGACCACTTACCCGTCGACCACTTCGGCACCGACGCACGTCAAGTCACTCTCAACCAAGGCGACTTGCTGAGTTTGTATAACACCCCGGTGGACTACCTCATGGTGTCCAGTCGGCCGCGTGATTACGATCCGGCGCAAGGCGGCTGGATCGAGCAATTGTACGGTGCAGGTATTGCGGTGGCCGATCTGGAGCGGTCGCCGGCCGTGGACTTTCGTCCGTACCTGCCCTGCTGGATTTCTACCGTTGCGCCGGCTGCGGCAGGCTGGCCGTTCAAGCGGCTGCTGGTGTTTGAGCCTGAGGATGCCGCCGAAACGGCGGGGCGTGATGTCTGGATGGCGTTTCAGGCGCTGCGACTGTTCACCGGCGGCGACGGTTGTGCACGGGTTGCCGCCACGGTGCTCAGTACCGCTCCGGGGGAGGCCGACCATGACGTGATGCTGCGCATGATGTTCTTCGCCAGCGTCAGCCTGGCGGCGCGTGGGCCATGGCCGGATATCGCGCTGTGTGTGGACGCGGAGCATCAGAGCAGTGCCCAGGCCCTGTTCGCGCAACTCAAGGGTCAGTATCAATCGCCACCGACCCAGGGCATCGGCAACCCGGCGTCGCCTGTTCTGCCTAGCGGTCAGGCGTCGTTACCGCAGGATGACCCGCTGCGCTGGACGCCTGCCGAGGTCGGGCTGACTCAGCGTCAGTACGCGCTGGTACAGGCCTACACGGGCAATTTGTATTGGTACGTGAACAGAGCGCTGCGGGCTGGGTCGGTGACTGACCCGTTGTTCGTGCAGTATCACGCGAGTATCGAAGGATTGAGCACGGCGCTGGGTCAGTTACGCAATGCTGCGGGGATCCCGGTCAAACGCTATTTGAATATCTTCGAGGGTATCGAAGATATCTACGCCACGACCCTGACGGTGGTGGAAGCCGCGTATTCCAGCACGACCAAGAACATCGGCTCACCTACCGTTGGCGACTATAACCTGCTGCTCAAACATTGGTTGGGCAAGGACGTGAGTGGTATATCGGTCGTGCCCAACGAGCAGGAAGTGTTGTTTGACTTCGGCATGCACCATCTCATCAGTGCCATCGACGAGACGGTGGAGGATGGCCGTATTCGGCTGTATCTGACCACTGATGAAGTATTGCCCAACACCGCCCATACGCTCTTCAACCATTTGTGAGGCACGCCATGTTCGCACTTCCTCCACCCTCACCGACCAGCGTGGATAAACTTCTGCAGGCATGGCCGGACACCCTTGCGCTGAGTGTCTTGGATTCGGACAGCGAGGCTGTTTTCTACGCCATTGGCAGGTTTCTCGATGCGATTTACCGTTCGGGGTTCTTCGAACCTTTTGATTGGCAGTACGTGTTTACTGATGCCGAACTGGATGATGTGTCGAAATTGGAGCACGCAGGTCCGGGGGAGCTTCGTGCGCTGCTGGTGGCTAATGTGCGCAAGGATAGGTTTTGCGATGGGCATCTGCTGGATTTGTTGCGTGATAGATATTTAGAGAAGGCGTTCGGGCGTCTCTTGGAACTGCGCAAGTCGATGTGATTGGCCTGGCGTGGGGAATGGCGTGGGGCCTCTGACGCGGCTCGCGCCGCTGCTACAGGGATTGGGGTTCGGCTCGGAAGTTGGGGTGGATCGGAGGTAGCGGCGCGCCGCGTCAGGGGGCGTGGTTCGGGGCGGAAGTTGGGGTGGATTGAGTGTGGTACCCGCAGCCGGGTGTAGCAGCGGTGCGAGCCGCGTCAGCGAGGGTTCGAAGAGCTGACGCGGCTGGCGCCTTTGCTACGGGGGCTGAGCCGTCAACGGGTGGTTTTCCAGGAATGCAGGTTGCCTACATCCACTTCCACCTTGCTGGCAAACGGGAAGTAATGCTCCACGCAGGCGGTCAGCTGGCGCTCGTAGGCCTGCGAGCTGATGCCCAATGACTGCTTGAGGTCGGCGCGCAGCAGCAGGTCGTAGTAGTCGGGGCGGGTTTCGCGCAGGACGTCGTCGAGCAGTTGCGGGCCGGTCATTTCGAAGGTGTCTTTGATGTACCGCCAGAAGGCCATGGTTTCGCGGGTACTGGCGCCCTTGTTCAGAACAGGCCGGGGTTCGGCGTAGAAATCGGGGTTGGCCTTGAACCGCGCCTGCATGGCGCGGGTGACGGCCTTGAGCACCGGGTTGTTGGCGTGGCTGGCAAACACGTGGCTGTTGTAGCCACTGTAGGGCACGTCGGCCAGCACCACGGCGTCGTCGAGCAGT
The DNA here is from genome assembly GCF_002438365.1 of Pseudomonas sp. UBA6276. Classification (NCBI taxonomy): domain Bacteria; kingdom Pseudomonadati; phylum Pseudomonadota; class Gammaproteobacteria; order Pseudomonadales; family Pseudomonadaceae; genus Pseudomonas; species Pseudomonas sp. UBA6276. Next base: position 25,010 of record NZ_DJUS01000102.1, on the reverse strand, counting down.
ACATCGTCGGGGCCGGCGTGCACTTGCAGGTCGGCATGGACGGTGGTGAACCTGTTGTCCACGTCCATGTACAGCCCACCGTGGGCATCGATCAACGGGTAGCGCAACACGTCGCTGGCAGCGGCATAGTTCCTGGCCTGGCCCGTGCGGCAGGCGCGGTACTGAGGGCCGCTGTCGCCCGCCAGCAGGGTCTGGAAGAAGTCCTGATCGGCCAGAGGCGTGATCGCCACGTCAGGCTTGTCGGCAAAGATGCCCTTGAGTTGCGTCATCAGTGTTTCGCTTTCCAGGTCCACATGCAGGACCGTGCGCCAGCCTTGCATCGCTGCGGCGTTGCCCACCACGTTGTCCAACAGGGCCTGGCTGGGCAGCTCGTGGCCTACCCAGATGTAATGCACCACTCGCGGGATCGCCGACGCGCCGGCAGGCGGGATGGGCAGAGGCGGCAGAACGATGCTCTTGGTGGCGCGGGTCGCCGGTGCATCCTTCGCAGCGGCCTGCCATTGCAGGCGGTCGCCGCTGCACCATTCGCCTTCGGCGCTCAGCCACAGGTAGTCGGTGTTGCCCAGGTGGTTGAGGCGCCAGGTCTGTTCGTCGGCGTCGTACAGGGCCAGCAACGAGCCTCGGCTGGGGATGCGGACCATGTAGCGATCGAGGATTTTCTCCACGCCGTCCAGTGGCACGGTCACGCGAATCTGCGTGGCCAACGGCGGTACGTGGACGTCCCTGGCGAGGTCGGTGCGCAGTACATCCCAGGCCGTCACTCGCTGGGCCTCGGCCACCGACGCTGCGGCGATGCGTTCACCTGGATGCCAGGCGCCTTTGGCGTCCAGGGTCAGCGGGATGCACTCCTCAGTGGCATAAGGATTGAGCGGGTCGACCACCACCCACTGTTTGATCGCGACCCTGTAGCGCACGCGATACAGCACGTTGTGTACCTGGGCATAGATCTGATTGCCCTGACGCACGTAGAGCCCGGCCATGGGGCCGCGGGTCTGGACCTGCAGGTCGCGGCCGCGGACCACGGCCGGTCGCCATTCGAGCAAGCGGTTGGCGGCGGACCCATGGCTGGGCGAAGGCGAGTCGCTGGAAGTGGAGGTGCTGGAACGGTCCTCGTCGCTGCCCAGATACAGCGGATCGAAATCGTCGTCACTGTTGCTGCCGCCGCTGGACGTTTCTCCGGTGCCCTCGACCACGCCGCTCCAGACGCTTTCGCCATCGGTTTCCAGCTCCAGTTGCATGCTGGCTTCTTCATACTCGCCGATGGCCGAAAGGTCGCCCAGCAAGGGCAGCGTGAGAAACACGTTCAAGGCTTGCAGCACCGCACCGCGAATGGCCTCGGAGCGCTCGCGTTCGTTCACCGCGTTGATGGCCTTGTCGGCATACAGCCCCACCGCGCCCAGGCCGGCAGCGATGGACAAGGCCGCAATCGGCCAGCCCATCATGCTGAAAATGCTGTACAGCTTGAACGAGGCTTCCAGATAACCCAGCCACATGCCTTTGCTGAGCTGATTGTTGGAGATCAGCAGGTAACTGGCATCGTTCTCCATGTCGGTTTTCAGGCAGTCGGTCAGGAAGGTGAAGGCATAGCCGTCCAGTGTTTTTTCCCGCGCGTTGAGCCGGGTCTTGCGCCGGTTCCAGGGCGTGTTGGCGATGTCGCGCAGATGGCCTTGCAGGGTATTCCATTGGCCGTGCTTGTCGTGTTCCGGCCGCACGAATTGCTCGCCGAAACGTTTACGGCCTTCTTCGGTCGTCAGGTAGCTTTGCACCCACTCGTACATCTGCTCGGCGTCGGCAAAGGCGACGAAGGCTGGGTCCTGCATGGCGCAGTAGATGATCTCGCGGCCCGAAGCGGTACGAAAGCGCAACATGGTGTGGCTGACGATGCCTTCGATATCGAAACTGTGCACCGTCGTGCTGGATGACATTGCCACGTCTCCCATGAGTTTTTCCGGCCGAAAGGGCGTGCTGGAATCGTTCACCACGGCGGCATACACCTCGATGAAATCCTCGAGGCGCAACAGGCCTTTCTGGCAGTTGAGGGTGGCGTTGCACAGCATGCTGAGCTTGGACACCATGCAGTACAGCGCATGGTTGTTGATCCAGAAGCCACGCACCTTGGAGGCGTAGTAGGCGGCGAAGTCGATGCGCCAGAAATACGCGTGTACCTGGCGCGGGTCCAGGCGGATTTCGTTGTGTTCGTTGAAGGCGTGGGCCGACTGATCGACACGGTAGAAACCGCCCATCTGCGCCAGCAGGTCGCTGTTGCGTTGCTGGTCGAGGTCGAAGCGGCGCATCACCAGTTCGACCAGCGTCATCGATTGCTTGGGTGCGCCGTAGTGCTCCCAGCCGGTGTAGGTGCGCGAGCTGGAGTTGGCCGAGTCGAACCAGTGCCAATGCACCTGGTGAGGGTCCAGATCGAACAGCCCTGCCCTGACCAGCACCTGCCGGGCGATCTGCAGCGCGGCACGCTCGATGTCAGGGTACTGCTGCATCAAGTCGGCGATCTTGCTTTCCCAGAAGAGAATGTTGGAGACGATGGGATCAGGCAGAACGGTATTGTTGTCGGTAACGGTCGCTGGGGTGGTGGAGGTGGATTCCGGTTCGCTCATGGTCTTGCCTCACGGGTTCGGGAGGCCTAGCTTAAGCAGCCGCGCAAGCAGGTCTGCCTACATGGTTGGCACCCGCAGCGGGGACGAGGCTGAAGCATGAGCAGACGCGCCGGACTGTCGCAGACGTGAGCCGCAGCGATGCTCGCGCCTGCCGGCACCCCAACCGTGCTGGTCGGCGGCGAGAATCACGCTGAGCAGCGCCTTGCCCGTCACGACGCCTTCGGGATAGCGCTTGTAGAGCTCCACGCCGATATTGATCGCCAGGCGATCGGCGGGAGTGCGCCAGTGGCGCAAGGTGCGGCGCTGCTCCAGGGGGGTGTGCTCATCGATACCGTCGACCAGCTCGCCGGGACGAAGCCCCACTGCCATGCCCAGGTAGCCGTAGTGGATACCTGCCCAAAGACCGACGTGATAGAGGTAGCGGCCTTGCTTGTGCCAGGTGGAGCCTTGCAACTGCGCAACCTTGGCACGGTAATTCCACTCGCGGTTGTCGTCCATCTGCTCGACCCACAGGGCCACGGCTTCGTCCCTGCAAGCCTTGGCCACTACCTGAGGGTCGCGCGCCCACAAGCGTGCGTGCCAGGGCAGCGCCTTGTAGGTGCGCGTGTCCTGGGTGGCATCGTAGCGATTGAGCTGGCCGATCTTGGCGATGGTCGGGTGGCGGACGTTGCCGTTGATCTCGCTCGCCAGGTAGGTGGTGATCGACAGCAATTGGTCTGGATGGCCACAGTTCAACGCCGTATCCGGCCGTGGCAAGACCGCCGGCCGGGCTTTGACCTTGCGTACGGACTCGTACTGGGTGCTGAACGACGACGGGATCAGCAGCGCGTTGCACTGGCAACTGCTGGTGCTGTCGAGACTGCCGGCGACGCGCCGACCGTTGCTCTTGAGCTGGTCGACGCCGCCGACGATGTGGAATTCGCCCGTGCTCTTGCCGCACGATACGCGGTCGCCTTCGCGCGAGCGTGGAACGCCGAGCAAGGTGACGCCTCGCTCACCACCCAGCACTGTGCCGCCGCACGATGTCTTGTCACCCAAGCGGATGAAGTAGCCTACAGTCATGTCCAAGTCCCCTGCTGTGCCCATGGCCCGCTAGGGACCGCAAAGCGACAGGAGTTTCCGGGAGTAATGGACACACGTCTGTAGGACTCGTCCGACGTAGATGCAGGAATAGTCCTGATTTCCCGGAACGGGCTACACCGCGGCGCGAGGCCTCAGGGCAAACGCTGATCGAGCAGGGTACGCAAGGCGCTGCCTTCGGGCCAGTTGCGCAGCAACCTTTCGCGGTCGCGTTGGTGGGCAGGGGCGAAGCTGCTGTCACTGCCGTGTTGCTGCACGGCGTCCAGGTCGATCAGCGCCCAGCGGCCGTTGTGCCAGAACAGGTTGTGACCCTTGAGGTCACCATGGCTGATGCGCTCGCGGGTCAGGTCGGCGAACAGTTGGTCCAGGGCCAGCAGTTGGGCTTCCGGCAGGTCGCCTGTGTCGACATGGGGAGCGAAGGCTTCGATCAGGTCCGGGCCACTCAGGTGCTCGGTCACCAGGTAGGCCTCGCGGCGTAGCCACAGCACACGTTTTTCCAGCACGCCCAGGGGCTTGGGCGTGGCAATGCCGAGGAACAGCAGGCGATTGCCCTCGACCCAAGAGTGCCAGGCACGGCTCGGGCGCCAGAAGCGCTTGCCCCAGTGCAGCAGGTTCTTGATGTTGTAGCGCTTGATCAGCAGGTCGCGGCCCTGGCTGTGAACACGGCCGACCGTGGCGGCGCCGCCGGTTTTGTAGATGTGGCCTTGTTCAAGCAGGGCGTCGGCACGCTCCAGCACGGGCAGCATGGCGGCTTCTTCTTCGCGGCGCACGGCACGCAGGCTGGAGGCGTTGTCCTGGACACTGAACAGGCTGCAGTCGCGGCCGACTTTGCCCAGATAGTCCTTGAGGCGCCAGGCGCGGACCTTGTCGATCTGCTTCTGCAGCGCTTCCATGGGCAGGCCGTGCTCGCCATTGGCCAGCAGGTAGTACACCAGCAGCTCTTCGGTGAAGGGTTCCAGGTGCTTGGGTAACTGAGCGAAGAACACACCGAGGTTTTCCAGCACCTTTTGCCGCGACAGTGGCTTGCCGGGCTCTTCGACCTGGATGCCGGCGCCGTCGATCAGGTACACCTGAGCGTTGTGGCGCAGCAGGTTGTCCAGGTGCAGGTCTTGTTGCCACAAGCCTTTGCCATGCATCTGGCCGATGACGCCGAGGGCTTCGCTGAGTACGGCGCTTTGTTCATCGGCCAGGGGTAGCAGGGTTTCCACGCGGGCCCATTCGTCGGCCAAGCTGTGGGCGTTTTCCAGGTACTCGAACAGCAGCCAGCCGCCCTCGCCTTCCTGCAGGCCGTCGGCGAGCAGTTGCGGGGTGCTCAAGCCCTGTTCGGCGAGCAGGCGCACGCCGGTCAGCTCGCGCTGGAAATGCCGGGCGGCCTTGCTGCCGACCAGGAGTTTGGCCAGCACGGTGCGGCCCCGCCAGACACCGGCACCCACGTAGCGCTGGCCGGGCAGAACGCGCAGCAGGGTCAGCAGTTGCAGCTCGGCAGGACCGGCGGCGTCGGCCAAGGTGATGCTCAATGGCAGGGCTGGGGTGCGGCCGGCTTGGGTCAGTTCAGACAGGCGCATCGGCGGGCCTCTTGTTGTAGGTAAGGTGGGGCGCTGGATGGGTGGCTGGCAGGGGGGGCCTCTTCGCGGGCAGAGCCCGCTCCCACAAAGAGCACATGCCGTGCATTCTTCTGTAGGAGCGGGGCGGGCGGCCGAGCCCTCTGCCCGCGAAGAGGCCAGCTGCAGCGACACCCATCTACCGGGCTTCCTTGTGACTGCGACGGCGGCTCAAGCGTTGAAGCCAGGCGTCGACCAAAGGGCTGGCTTCAGGCTGCGCAAGGTACGCGGCCAGCAACACACGAATATCCGCCGCCTGCCAGCGCGGCGCGCGGCGCAGCAGCGGTTCCAGGTCCTTGGCGCGGTCGCGCTGGCCGAACAGCAATGGCCGGGTTTTTTCCAGGTCGATCAACTGCGCCTGGTACCCGCTCGCCGTGGCGCGCAGGAAAATGTGCTTGGGGTAGAAACAGCCATGCACCTGCCCTGCCGAATGCAGGATGCGCCCCAGCTCACCGACTGCCACCAGCACCGCGCGGCGCGTATCGGGGGCCAAGGTCGGCCATTGCTGCAATACCGCGTCAAGGTCGGACCAGCCGTCCAGCGCGCGGGTCATGAGCATGGCGCGGGTATCGCCCTGCACCTGCCGTTGACCGTAGAACACCGCCTGCAAGGCCGGAATCCCCTGCTTGCGATAGCGGCTGATGTTGCGAAACTCGCGGGCAAAGGTCGGCTCGCCAAACGGTCGGGCCAGGGTCCGGGTCAGGTAGTTGCTCTGGCGCTTGAGGTAGAAGCCGCGGCCCTCCAGATCCAGGCGGTACACGCTGCTCCAGCCGCCACGACCGGTGTTGGGTTCATCCACGGCGTCCAGTTGCAGGTTCCACAGTGCGTCGAACGTGGCCAGCCCGTGGCGCTCGAGCAAGGCGCGCTCCTCGCTGGCGATGAAGTCGCTCATTCGCGGCCCTCGAAGAATTTGACGATCTTGCGCACGCGCAGCTTGTCCGACGCATTGAGCCTTTCGCGGCGGCGGTACTGCAGGTAGAAGCGCAAACGCTGGGTGTTGGACAGCTCGCGCTTGCCCAGTTTATCCAGGCAGGCGAGGTCCTTGATGATGCGATAGCGCAGCATGAAGCTGCGCCAGAACGCACCATTGGGACAGTCGATGAAGTACAGCACGTCCTTGTCGTCGACCAGCAGGTTGCGCCACTTCAGATCGTTGTGCGTGAAGTGGTTGTCATGCAGGGTCCGTGTATGTTGCGCCAGCTGGCGGCTGATGTGGTCGACCCAGGCACGGTTGCGCAGGCGCGGATCACCGCTCTGGGCCAGGTGATGCAGATCCTGGGTATTGGGCAGTTCGCGGGTGATCAGCGCGCCGCGGTCATAGCTGGCGCCATTGCGCTCCAGGCCCCAGGCCACCACCTCGGCGGTCGGGATGCCCCACTTGGCGAAGCGCTTGAGGTTCTGCCATTCGGCCTTCACCCGCGGCTTGCCCAGGTGCGCGCGCAGGCCTTTGCCGGCGCCCACGTAGCGCTTCACGTAATAGGTCACCCCGCCGCGCTGGACGCGAATCACCTCCGACAACGGGTCGCGGGTCAGACGCTCGCCGGTCAGGGCGAACACCGCTTCCAGGCTGCCGAAGTCGGTCTGCAGGTGTTCGTAGCCCGCTTCCAGATTCCAGCCGGCCATCAGAGCGCGTCCCCGTAGCGTTGCTTGCGGTCGTACAACTTGTTTGCCTTGCCGTCGAGCCAGCCGAGCAACTGCGCTTCGTCCTTGAGCACGCGGCGTAGCGGCTGCTGGAAATAGTCACGCAGAAAACGCAGCTTGTCGCGGCGCGTCAGGCCGATGTCCAGCGCCGAGAAATACAGCGCGGCCAGGTCCTTGTTGCGCCAGCGGCGGGTGATGCGCGGCCGCACCTGTGCGCGGTGCAGATCGATCACCGACAGCTTGAAATCCGTGGCCGTGACCGGCTTGTCGGTGTGTAGCAGAAAGTGGCAGATGTAGCAGTCGCGGTGGTTGACCCCGGCGCGGTGCATCATGCCGACCAGGCGGGCCACCTCGGCGATCAGGGCGCGCTTGAGCGCAGGCTCGGGTGGCTGCTTGACCCAGTTCAGGCTCAGCACTTCCAGGTCGATGGTCGGCGCCAGCTCCTGGGTGATGATGAACGAATGCTGATCGGCCGGGTTGCTGCCGCGCTCGCCGTAGGCCACCGCCGTCATGCTCGGCACGCCGGCCTCGCGCAGACGCTGGATGGCCTTCCATTCCTGGCCGGCGCCGAGCACCGGGAGCTTGGCGGTGAACAGGTTCTTGGCGATTTCCGCCCAGCCGATGCCACGGTGGATCTTGACGAAATAGCCCTTGCCATCGACTTCGGTACGCAGCGTACGACGCGCTTCGAGCTCGCGGAACACTTCGCCTTGCAGCGCTTCGACGGCCACGAACGGATCGCAATCGGCCCACAGCGTTTTGAACGGCTCCTCGAGCACCAGTTTCATGGTCGCGCCTCCAGGATAACGTCGGCGGCGTGCTCGGGCATGCTGTAGATGTCGGCGCTGTCGGCGAATGCCAAGCCATTGGCCGACCAGGCGGCTCGCGCGTCATCGTCTTCGAGCATGCGCTGCAGGTAGCGGTTGAGCTCTTCCTGCTCGAAGGGTTCGCTGAGCACCAGCCCGGCGTCGGCCTCGGCGATGTAATGGGCATAGCCACACACCGCCGACACCAGCACCGGCAGGCCGGCCACGGCGGCTTCGAGCAGTACGGTGCCGGTGTTTTCGTTGTACGCCGGGTGGATCAGCACGTCGGCGCCGAGCAGGAAACGCGGGATGTCGCTGCGGCCCCTGAGGAACTGCACCCGGTCGCCCAGGCCGAGCGCTGCGCTCTGCACCTGGAACAGCTTGGGGTCGTCCTGGCCGATGACCATCAGCCGCACGCGCTTGCGCAGCGCCGCCGGCAAGGCCGCCATGGCCTTGAGGCTACGATCCACGCCCTTGGTCTTGAACCCCGAGCCGATCTGCACCAGCAGCAGCTCGTCGTCTTCGAGCATGAATTCACCGCGGAACTCGGCGCGGATCAAGGCCGCATCCGGCGGCGCACGGCGGTCCTGGGCAATGCCCGGCGGCAGCAGGTGGAAGCGCGCCAGCGGGGTGTCGTAATGCTTGATGAACAGCGGTTGCTGGACTTCGGAAATCATCAGGATTTCGGTCTTGGCGTCGCGCCCGAACACCGCGCGTTCGTAGTCGGCGAAATGCTTGTAGCGACCCCAGTAGCGGTACAGCGAATGGCGCAGGTTCTGCGCCTTGTCTTCATAGCAGCCGTCGGCGGCGTAGTAGACATCCAGGCCGGGCATCTTGTTGAAGCCGATCAGGCGGTCGACCGGACGCTTGGCCAGGTCGGCCTGCATCCAGCTCAGCAGCTTCTCGTTGCGGCGATGGTTGAAGAACGCCTTGACCGGCGCGACCTGCACCTCGAAGCCTTCGGGCACCTCGCCCTCCCAGATCAGCGTGTAGACGCGGATGCTGTGGCCACGGCGCTGGCATTCCAAGGCAATGCGCATGAAGTCGCGCTGCAGGCCACCGAAGGGAAAATATTTGTAGAGCACGAATGCCAGTTGCATCAACGAAGATCCTCGGCCAGTAACACGGCGCTCAATCGGCTTGCCACGCGCTCGGGATTGAGCCGGGTGAAACACAGCGGCCACTCGCGTTTGAGATCGAACCGACGCTGGTCATCCGGCGTCGGCTGGTAGGTACATTTTTTCTGCATGCAGGGTGCGCACGACGGGTAATCGCTGGCCAGGTGGACCTGGCTGCGGCCGTAGGCGCCGGTCAGGCCGACGTTGGTCGGCCCGAACAGGGAGATGGTCGGCACGTCCAGGGCGGCGGCCAGATGACCAAGGCCGGTGTCGACCGCCACACAGGCGCGGGCCTCGGCCAGGGTCTGCGCCATCCCGGCCAGATTCAATCTGGGCAGCACGACGCAGTTCTTCAGGCCGGCGGCAATGCGTTGCGCGCGCGCCTGTTCGGCTTCGTTGCCCCACGGCAAGCGCACCTGGATGTGAGCATGGCCAAGGCGTTCGGCCAACTCGCGCCAGTAGATTTCCGGCCAGTGCTTGGTGTCCCAGGTGGTGCCGTGCAGGAACACCACGAACGCCGGGCCTGGGATCAGATCACGCCATTGCAGACGGTTGAGGCCATAATCGCCGGTGCCTTCGGGCAGGTCGTAGCCCAACGCCAGGGCGAACAGCTGGCGCACGCGTTCGACCGCATGTTGGCCGCGCGCGACCGCCAGACGTCGGTGATAGAAACGGGCGGCCAGCCCTTCACGCGCCGAGCCCTTGTCGAGGCCGGCCACCGGGGCCTTGACCAGGCGTGTGAGCCAGGCGCTCTTGAGCAATCCCTGGGCATCGATCACCAAGTCGTAGCGGTTGGCGCGCAGGCGCTGACGCAGTTGCTTGAATTCGCCACTCTTGTAGGCCTGCCAGAGGTTCTTGCGCCAGCGACGGATGGCCACCGGAATGACCGTGTCCACGGCCGGATGCCATTTCGGAATCTCGGCGAAGCCCTCCTCCACCACCCAGTCGAAACGGATGCCCGGCACGGCTCGGGCCGCATCGGTCAGGGCCGGAAGGGTATGAATGACGTCGCCCATGGACGAGGTCTTGATCAGCAGTACCCGCAATTCATTCCGCCTTGACTGTCAGTTCGACCGTGGCCGGCCCTTCCACCTGCTGCAACGCATCGGCAACCCGCTGGGGTTCCAGCAGGCGCAGGCAATTGTAGTGGCCGAAGCGGCAGGTGCGGTCGAAACACGGGCTGCAGTCCAGGCCCAGGCGCACCACTTCGACCTTTTCCGCCAAGGGTGGCGTGAAGCCGGGCGAGGTCGAGCCGTACACCGCCACCAGCGGTCGGTTGAGCGCGGCGGCCACGTGCATCAGGCCCGAATCGTTGGAAACCACGGCGTCGGCGCAGGACATCAGGTCGATGGCCTCGGCCAGCGCGGTCTCGCCGGACAGGTTATAGGCTTCCTCGCGCAGGCCCGGAATCAGCCGCTCGCGAATGGCCTCGCCTACCGGGAAATCCTTCTTGGAACCGAACAGCCAGACCTGCCAGCCTTCGCGGATCTTGATCTCGGCCACTTCGGCGTAGTGGTCGGACGGCCAGCGCTTGGCCTCGCCGAACTCGGCGCCGGGACACAGGGCCAGTACCGGACGGTCCAGGGCCAGGCCGAACTTGGCCAGCGCGGCGTCGCGGCTGGCCGGGTCGATGCGCAGCTCGGGGCGCGGATACGGCTGCGGCAGCAGAGCGCCGGGCTCGAAGGCCAGGGCCATGAAGCGTTCGATCATCAACGGGTAGCGTTGCTTGTCCAGCGTGCGCACGTCGTTGAGCAAGCCATAGCGAAACTCGCCACGCCAGCCAGTGCGCTTAGGGATGCCGGCGAAGAACGGCACCAGCGCCGATTTCAGCGAGTTGGGCAGCAGGATGGCCTGGTCGTACTGACCCTTGAGGCTTTTGCCGATGCGTCGGCGCGTGGCCAGTTCGAGCGCGCCGTGGCCGAGCGGAAAGCTCAAGGCCGCGCGCACTTGCGGCATGCGCTCCAGGATCGGGCGGCTCCATTCGGGTGCCAGCACATCGATCAGGCAATCGGGGTGTCGTTGCTTGAGGCTCTGGAACAGGGTCTGTGCCATTACCATGTCACCGACCCAGCTAGGCCCAATGATCAGAATTCTCATAGTTTTCCAGAACAGTCAGTCGGGTGGTGCCGGTTTGCAGGTCGGGGTGTTCATGAGGGCCTCTTCGCGGGCAGAGGGCTCAGCCGCCCGCCCCGCTCCCACAGTGGCCCGCACAGGCACCATCGAATTCAGCTCAACCCCAGCTCACTCCAGATCCGCATCACCTCGCGCCGTTCATCGGTGAACTGGTCGCCCGGGATCACCCCGGCCTGCTTCTGCAGGGCCTGGCGATGGGCGGCCGAGCGGTAGGCTTTATAGGCTTCGCGCAGCAATCCGGCATCGGCGGCGGGCAACAATCCGGCCTCTTCCAGGCCTTCGAGAATGCGAATGTTGTCGGTATAACGCAGCAGGTCCGGGTGTTTGCCCGACCACGCCAGAGCCGCGTATTGCACCATAAATTCGATATCCACGATACCACCGGCGTCCTGCTTGACGTCAAAGCGCTGGCCAGCTTCGAAGGCATTGGCGCCTCGCCCTGCCGCGGTCTGACGCGTGCCGAGGTTATCGCGCATCTTCGCACGCATGTCGCTGACCTCGGCACGCAAGGTGTCCAGGTCGCGTGGCTTGGCCAGCACGGCGCCGCGCACCTGCTCGAACGCTGCACCGGTCTGGCGACAACCCACCAGCACCCGGGCGCGCACCAGAGCCTGGTGCTCCCAGGTCCAGGCCTCGGTCTGCTGATAGCGCGAGAACGCCGCCAACGAACTGACCAGCAGCCCCGCCGCGCCGGAGGGGCGCAGGCGCATGTCGACCTCGTACAGCTGGCCGGAGTTGGTCTGCGCGGTCAGCAGGTGGATGATGCGCTGTCCCAGGCGGGTGAAGAACTGGGCGCTGTCGATCGGCTTGGCGCCATCGGTTTCCAGGCTCGGGTCGCCGTCGTGGATGAACACCAGGTCCAGGTCCGAGCCGTGCCCCAGCTCGATGCCGCCGACCTTGCCATAGCCGACGATGACAAACGCCGGATCGCAGTCGCTGCCATCGGGCCGCTTGGGTACCCCGTGGCGGGCCACGGTCTGACGCCAGGCCAGCGCCAGCACCTGCTCCAGAATCGCTTCGGCCAGCCAGGTCAGGTAATCGCTGACCTTCATCAGCGGCAACCCACCGGCAATTTCCGAGGCCGCCACGCGCAGGTTGTGCGCCAGCTTGAAATGGCGCAGCGCCTCCATCTGCTGTTCCAGGTCGTCCTCGGGGATGCGGGTGAGCCGTTCACGCAGCTCGGCCGCCAACTCCGGTGCCAATGGCGGGTTGAACAGGCGCGCCTCGTTGAGCAATTCGTCGAGCAGCAAGGGGAAGCGGGCGATCTGCTCGGCAATCCATGGGCTGGCCGCGCACAGAGTCAGCAGGCGACGAAGGGCGTCGGGGTTTTCCGTGAGCAGCACCAGGTACGCCGAACGCCGTGCCACGGCTTCCACCAGCGGCAAGACCCGCTCCAGGATCAGGTCCGGGTCGGCGTGTTCCACCGCCTGGGCCAGCAAACGCGGGATGAAGGCATCCAGACGTTCGCGGCTCAGGCGCTGCATGGCGCGCAGTTGCGGGCTGGCGCGCAGGTCTTCGAGGCGCTTGAGGGCCTGGCGCGCGTCGCTGAAACCGGCTTCCTGCAGTTGTCGGCAGGCCGAATCGGCGTCGCGGGTTTCTTCCCACAACGGCAGCCATTCGCCGCCGATGACCAGGGCATCGCTGGCCTCGGCGTCTTCATCCGGGTCGGCGATCACCTGCGCGAAATGCCAGGCGGTGCGGCTGCGCCAGTGCATCAGGCGCTCATGGAAGGCTGACCAGTCGGCAAAGCCCATGATGAAGGCAACGCGCGCACGGTCCAGCTCGTCATCGGGCAGCATCTGTGTCTGCCGATCAGCGATGGCCTGGATAGCGTGCTCGGTGTAACGCAGGAATTCATAGCCCTCGCGCAACTCATCGACCACCGCAGCCGGCAGGTAGCCCTGCCCCTCCAGGGTCGCCAGCACCTTGAGCAAAGGTCGCTGCTGCAGGCTCAGGTCACGCCCGCCGTGGATCAGTTGGAACGCCTGGGCGATGAACTCGATTTCGCGGATGCCCCCGGAGCCCAGCTTGATGTTGTCGGCCATGCCCTTGCGTCGCACTTCCTGCTGGATCAACTGCTTCATGGTGCGCAGCGCGTCGATGGCCGAGAAGTCCAGATACCGGCGGTAGACGAACGGTCGTAAAAGGTCGAGCAACTGCGCACCGGCCTGCTGGTCGCCGGCCACCACGCGCGCCTTGATCATGGCGTAGCGTTCCCAGTCGCGCCCCTGGTCCTGGTAATACTGTTCCAGCGCGTTGAAGCTGAGCACCAGAGCGCCGGATGAGCCATAGGGGCGCAGCCGCATGTCGACGCGGAAGACGAAACCGTCGACGGTGATCGGGTCCAGGGCCTTGATCAGGCGCTGGCCTAGCCGGATGAAGAACTCCTGATTGTCGAGCGGACGCTTGACCCCTTGGGTTTCGCCGCCTTCGGGGTAACCGAAGATCAGGTCGATGTCGGACGACAGGTTCAGCTCCACCGCGCCCAGCTTGCCCATGCCCAGCACGACCATGTGCTGTTGCTCGCCGCTGCGCCGGCCCATGGGCGTACCGAACTGCTGGCAGTGGCGCGGGTACAGCCATTGGTAGGCCTGGTCGATGCAGGCGTCGGCCATGTCCGACAGGTCGCGGCAGGTCTGCACCAGGTCGGCCAGACGGTTGAGGTCACGCCAGATTATGCGCACCTGTTGTCGCGCACGCTGGCGCCGCAGGGTGCGCGCCAGTTCGTCTTCACTGTCTGCCTGGGCCACGGCCTGGGCGATCTGTTCGCGCAATTCACCAGGCTTGAAGGGCCGGTCCAGATCGCCGCTGGCGATGAGGTCGAGCAGCATGGCGGGGTTCTGGATGGCTTGCTGCAGGACGAAGTCGCTGGCTGTGGTGACGCGGTCCCATTGTTGCCAGCGGTCTGTGGGCCAGTTGAGGGATGTGTTGACTGGGGGGGCCTCTTCGCGGGCAGAGGGCTCAGCCGCCCGCCCCGCTCCCACATGGATTTCAGCAACACCACGCACACTGTGGGAGCGGGCTCTGCCCGCGAAGAGGCCCTCAGCCCCCACCACAGCGGCCTGGAACGACTCGCGATTGCGCGACACCAAAGGCATGAGGACGGCCGGAATTTCGACCAGCAAAGGCAGGTTCATGGTCTATCCTTGTGCAGCGTGAAGAGCCCAGTAAAGGTCTGTATAGACAGGTTCATCTGTCCCTGAACTGTCGAACAAAGGTGATAAATAGCTAAATTCCGACCGAACTTGGCAGAATTATCTCCAGCACAACCTGCAGACGAATACATTCGATCACAGGTTGCGATGCAAGCCACAACCGGACAGGGGGCCAAAAGCCTGTATCCTGTGTTTCCCCCGCTGCCCCCTACCCGCAAGGGCATGAAAAGGGCAGGGATTTGTAGTAAAACTACAGCGCGCCGGAAAAGCTGCCGGTAATCCAAGAATTCAATATCGTCTGCCCACAAGGCCAGTCGCAAACTCAGGCTTCGATTCTGGAAGCCTTTCCGCCCTGGAGCAAGCCATGCAAGACCTCGATCCCGTCGAAACCCAGGAATGGCTGGATGCCCTGGAGTCGGTCCTCGACAAAGAAGGCGAAGACCGCGCTCACTACCTGATGACCCGCATGGGTGAGTTGGCCACCCGCAGTGGTTCACAACTCCCTTACGCCATCACCACGCCGTACCGCAACACCATCCCCGTCACCCACGAAGCACGCATGCCTGGCGACCTGTTTATGGAACGCCGCATTCGCTCGTTGGTGCGTTGGAACGCACTGGCGATGGTGGTCCGGACCAACCTGCGCGACCCGGATCTGGGCGGCCACATTTCCAGCTTCGCCTCCAGCGCGACCCTGTACGACATCGGCTTCAACTACTTCTTCCAGGCCCCGACCGACGAGCACGGCGGCGACCTCATCTACTTCCAGGGCCACGCCTCGCCTGGCGTCTACGCTCGCGCCTTCATGGAAGGCCGCATCAGCGAAGACCAGATGAACAACTTCCGCCAGGAAGTGGACGGCAAAGGCCTGTCCTCGTACCCGCACCCTTGGCTGATGCCTGATTTCTGGCAGTTCCCGACCGTTTCCATGGGTCTGGGCCCGATCCAGGCGATCTACCAGGCACGCTTCATGAAGTACATGGAAGCGCGCGGCTACATCCCGGCCGGCAAGCAGAAGATCTGGTGCTTCATGGGCGACGGCGAGTGCGACGAGCCCGAATCCCTGGGCGCGATCTCCCTGGCAGGCCGCGAGAAGCTGGACAACCTGATCTTCGTCATCAACTGCAACCTGCAGCGCCTCGACGGCCCGGTTCGCGGCAACGGCAAGATCATCCAGGAACTCGAAGGCGTGTTCCGCGGCGGTGGCTGGAACGTCAACAAAGTGGTGTGGGGCCGTTTCTGGGACCCATTGCTGGCCAAGGACGTCGACGGCATCCTGCAGCGTCGCATGGACGAAGTCATCGACGGCGAATACCAGAACTACAAGGCCAAGGACGGCGCGTTCGTCCGTGAGCACTTCTTCAATACTCCGGAACTCAAGGCCATGGTCGCTGACCTGTCCGACGACGAGATCTGGAAGCTCAACCGTGGTGGCCACGACCCGTACAAGGTCTATGCGGCCTACCATCAGGCGGTGAACCACAAGGAACAGCCGACCGTCATCCTGGCCAAGACCATCAAGGGCTACGGCACCGGTGCAGGCGAAGCCAAGAATACCGCGCACAACACCAAGAAGGTCGACGTCGACAGCCTGCGCAAATTCCGCGACCGCTTCGACATCCCGGTCAAGGACCAGGACCTGGAAAGCCTGCCGTTCTACAAGCCTGAAGAAGGCAGCGCCGAAGCGCGCTACCTGAGCGAGCGCCGTGCTGCCCTGGGCGGTTTCGTGCCGCAGCGCCGGGCCAAGAGCTTCAGCGTTCCGACCCCGCCACTGGAAACCCTCAAGGCGATCCTGGACGGTTCGGGCGACCGTGAAATCTCCACCACCATGGCCTTCGTGCGGATCCTGTCGCAGCTGGTCAAGGACAAGGAAATCGGTCAGCGCATCGTCCCGATCATCCCGGACGAAGCCCGTACCTTCGGTATGGAAGGCATGTTCCGCCAACTGGGCATCTACTCTTCCGTCGGCCAGCTGTACGATCCCGTCGACAAAGACCAGGTGATGTTCTACCGCGAGGACAAGAAGGGCCAGATCCTCGAGGAAGGCATCAACGAAGCCGGCGCCATGTCGTCGTTCATCGCTGCTGGTACCTCGTACAGCAACCATAACCAGCCGATGCTGCCGTTCTACATCTTCTACTCGATGTTCGGTTTCCAGCGTATCGNNTACTCCATGTTCGGTTTCCAGCGTATCGGCGACTTGGCCTGGGCCGCCGGCGACAGCCGTACCCGTGGCTTCCTGATCGGCGGCACCGCTGGCCGGACCACTCTGAACGGCGAAGGCCTGCAGCACGAAGACGGCCACAGCCATCTGCTTGCCGCGACCATCCCGAACTGCCGCACCTATGACCCTACCTACGGCTACGAGCTGGCGGTGATCATCCAGGACGGCATGAAGAAGATGACCGAAGAGCAACAGGACATCTTCTACTACATCACCGTGATGAACGAAGCCTACACCCAGCCTGCCATTCCGGCCGGCGCCGAGGAAGGCATCATCAAGGGCATGTACCTGCTCGAGGAAGACACCAAGGAAGCGGCGCACCACGTCCAGTTGCTGGGTTCGGGCACCATCCTGCGTGAAGTCCGCGAAGCGGCGAAGATTCTGCGCGAAGAGTTCAACGTCGCAGCCGACGTATGGAGCGTCACCAGCTTCAACGAACTGCGCCGCGACGGCCTGGCCGTGGAGCGCTCGAACCGCCTGCACCCTGGGCAGAAGCCGCAGACCACCTACGTCGAAGAATGCCTGAGCGGCCGTAAAGGTCCGGTCATCGCGTCGACCGACTACATGAAACTGTTCGCCGAGCAGATTCGTCAGTGGGTTCCTTCCAAGGAATTCAAAGTCCTGGGTACCGATGGCTTCGGTCGCAGCGACAGCCGCAAGAAGCTGCGTCACTTCTTCGAAGTGGACCGCAACTTCGTCGTGCTGGCTGCCCTGGAAGCCTTGGCAGATCGCGGCGATATCGAAGCCAAGGTGGTGGCCGAGGCCATCGTCAAGTTCGGTATCGACCCTGACAAACGCAACCCACTGGACTGCTGAGGAGATTTTTTGTGAGCGAACTCATTCGCGTACCTGACATCGGCAGCGGTGAAGGTGAAGTCATTGAATTGCTGGTCAAGGTCGGCGACCGCATCGAGGCCGAGCAGAGTCTGCTGACCCTCGAGTCGGACAAGGCCAGCATGGAAGTGCCGGCGCCCAAGGCGGGCGTCGTGAAAAGCATCAAGGTCAAGCTGGGCGACCGCCTGAAAGAAGGCGACGAACTGCTGGAGCTGGACGTCGAGGGTGCTGAAGAAGCGCCCCAGGCTTCCGAGCCTGCCGCCGCGCCCAAGCTGGAAGAGAAAGCCGAGGCCACGCCTGCCGCTGCCCCGGCCGCCGCTCCCGCTGCCGCCTCTTCGAGCCAGGACATCCACGTGCCGGACATCGGTTCGTCGGGCAAGGCGCAGATCATCGAGATTTCGGTGAAGGTGGGTGACACCGTCACCGCCGATCAGTCCTTGATCACCCTGGAATCGGACAAGGCGAGCATGGAGATCCCTTCGCCTGCCGCAGGCGTGGTGGAGAGCATCAGCGTCAACCTGAACGACGAAGTCGGCACCGGTGACCTGATCCTCAAGCTGACGGTCGAAGGCGCAGCCCCCGCTGCTGCCCCGGCCGCCGCTGCTCCCGCGCCTGCCGCGGCGGCGCCTGCACCGGCTGAAAAGCCGGCCGCAGCGCCTGCCGGCGACAGCGTGCAGGACATCCATGTGCCGGACATCGGTTCGGCTGGCAAAGCCAAGATCATCGAAGTACTGGTCAAGGCCGGTGACACAGTCGAGGCCGACCAATCGCTGATCACTCTGGAATCGGACAAGGCCAGCATGGAGATTCCTTCTCCGGCTGCCGGCGTGGTCGAAAGCATCAGCGTCAAGCTGGAAGACGAAGTCGGTACCGGCGATCTGATCCTCAAGCTGAAAGTGGCTGGCGCTGCACCTGCTGCGCCTGCCCAGGCGGCAGCCCCTGCCCCTGCACCCGCTGAATCGAAACCAGCTGCCGCACCTGCACCTGCTGCTGCCGCTGAAAAGCCTGCTGCCGCACCGGCCAAGCCCGCCGGCGCCAAGGTTCATGCCGGCCCGGCCGTTCGCCAGTTGGCGCGCGAGTTCGGCGTCGAATTGAGCGCGGTGAGCCCGACCGGCCCACACGGCCGCATCCTCAAGGAAGACGTGCAGGTCTACGTCAAGGCGATGATGCAGAAGGCCAAGGAAGCACCGGCCGCTGCGGCCGGCGCTACCGGTGGTGCGGGCATTCCGCCGATTCCAGTCGTCGACTTCAGCCGCTTCGGTGAAACCGAAGAGGTGCCGATGACCCGCCTGATGCAGGCCGGTGCCACCAACCTGCACCGCAGCTGGCTGAACGTGCCGCACGTGACCCAGTTCGACCAGGCCGATATCACCGAGCTGGAAGCGTTCCGCGTGGCGCAGAAAGCCGTGGCGGAAAAGGCCGGCGTCAAGCTGACCGTGCTGCCGTTGCTGCTCAAGGCCTGCGCGCACCTGCTCAAGGAACTGCCGGACTTCAATGCTTCGCTGGCCCCTAGCGGCAAGGCGATCATCCGCAAGAAGTACGTCAACGTCGGCTTCGCGGTCGATACGCCGGATGGCCTGCTGGTACCGGTGATCAAGAACGTCGACCAGAAGAGCCTGCTGCAACTGGCAGCTGAAGCCGCGGCCCTGGCTGAAAAAGCCCGGACCAAGAAGCTCTCGGCCGACGACATGCAAGGCGCCTGCTTCACCATTTCCAGCCTCGGGCACATTGGCGGCACCGGCTTCACGCCGATCGTCAACGCGCCGGAAGTGGCGATCCTGGGTGTTTCCAAGGCCACCATCCAGCCTGTTTGGGATGGCAAGGCGTTCCAGCCCAAGCTGATGCTGCCGCTGTCGCTGTCCTACGATCACCGCGTGATCAACGGCGCCGCCGCTGCCCGCTTCACCAAGCGTCTGGGCGAGCTGCTGACCGACATCCGTACCATGCTGCTGTAAGGCTGGCCGGATAAGAAAAACCCACCTCGCGGTGGGTTTTTTTTGCCCCGGATTTGACCCCGAAGTTCATTATTCGCACGCAACCCATACGGTAGATGCCTTCATCACCGGGTATTTTCGGATCCAATTCCAGAATTTTGTGCGCCTGCCGACAACATGGAAGCACCGAGCCACTGTATCGCTTGTAAGCCCGAGCGCCATGATGCAACCTTGCCCCACGCGCGAGCCTGTAGGGACCCCAGCCTGTAGGGATTGTTGTCTCTGCGCGACCAGTACTCTTGAAGCGAGTGTTCAATGAAAAGCCAGCCCGATGCCGCCAACCGCATGGTGGCCGAGGTAGTGACGCAGCTGCCGGTGCCCTCGCGCCTGGGCATGCTGCGTTTCGAGCGGCTGAACGAGGCCAGTTGGGCCCTGCTTTTCCTGGATCCGAACTGCGAGCGCGTCTTTGGCCTGCCGGCGGCGGAGCTGTGCTCCCTGACCGGCTCGCCGTATGCGTGCCTGATGGAGCCGGCGGCCCGTCATCGTCTGCACGATGCCATTCAGGCGCAATTGGTCGACAGCACCCATTACGTCGTGCGCTATACCCTGCACAGCAACCAAGGCAGCTTGCACCTGATGGAGTTGGGCGAGGCGTTTCGCCAACGCAATCGACAGCTGTTGCGCGGCTACCTGGTGGTCGTCGACGACGCCGTCGATAGCGTGTTCGACAGCGCTGTGGAGCCGACCGGCGTGAGCAGTCCACTGCAAATGGCGCTTGAACTGAACCAGCTGGCGCAACGCGAACAACTGCAGCATCTGGAGCGCGCCAGCGCCCAGCAGGCCTTGATCCTGAGCCTGGCCCAGCAGCGCTACGGCACCCACAAGCCCTTGCTCGAAGCTGCCGAGCTGATTACCCGCAATGCCTGTGACATCTATGCCGTGGATTGCGCCAGCCTGTGGAATTTGCAGGGTCAGCAATTGCTGCCCATCACTGCTTATTATCGCGAGCGCCAGGCCCATGGCTGCCCGCAGGCGGTAGACCTGAGCGACTACCCGGACTATCTGACGGCGCTGCACACCAGTCGCGCTATCGACGCCAGCGATGTAGCCACCGATCGGCGCACGTGCCAGCTGGCGCCGTTGCTGGCGCTGCGCGACGTTCGCTCCGTGCTCGATGCCAGTATCCGCATCGACGGCCAAGTGGTCGGTGTCCTGTGCCTTGAGCAGAGTGGCGGCGGACGTGCCTGGCGCGCCGACGAGATTGCCTTTGCCGGCGAGCTCGCCGACCACTTCGCCCAGGTGATCAACAACCATGACCGCCGTGCGGCCACCAGTGCCTTGAACCTGTTTCAACGAGCGGTGGAACAAAGTGCCAATGCCTTTCTGCTGGTCAATTGCGATGGCGTGGTGGAGTACGTCAACCCCAGCTTCACCGCGATCACCCAGTACAGCACCGAGGAAGTCCACGGCAAGCGCCTGGCGGATCTACCCGCTCTGGAGAACCTCAGCGAACTGCTGTTCGACGCGCCATCGAGCCTGGCCAACGGCAACAGCTGGCAAGGCGAATTCAAGAGCCGGCGCAAGAACCTGGAGCCCTATTGGGGCCAGCTGTCGATCTCCAAGGTCTACGGCGATGACCGTGAGCTGACCCACTACATCGGTATCTATGAGGACATCACCCAAAGCAAGCTGGCCCAGCAGCGCATCGAGCGCCTGGCTTATACCGACAACCTGACCAATCTGGGCAACCGCCCGGCGTTCATCCGCAGCCTTGACGAAAGCTTCGCTCACGACAGCGACCGGCCGATCAGCCTGATGCTGGTGGACATCGATAATTTCAAGCGGATCAACGACAGCCTCGGCCACCAGACCGGCGACAAGCTGTTGGTCAGCCTGTCGCGTCGACTGCGCAACAGCCTGAGCCCGGCCGGCAGCCTGGCACGCTTTGCCAGCAACGAGTTCGCCGTGCTGCTGCACGACACCGACCTGGAGGCCGGCCAGCGTATCGCCCAACAGGTGCTGCTGACCCTCGACAAGCCGATGTTCGTGGACAACCAGTTGATCAACGTCACCGGCTCCGTGGGCCTGGCCTGTGCGCCGCTACACGGGCGTGACCCGCAGACCCTGATGAAAAACGCCGGCCTTGCCCTGCACAAGGCCAAGGCCAACGGCAAGCATCAAGTGCAGGTGTTCACCGAGGCGCTGAACGCCGAGGCCAGCTACAAGCTGTTCGTGGAGAACAACCTGCGGCGCGCCTTGACCCAGAATGAACTGGATGTGTTCTACCAGCCCAAACTGTGCCTGCGCTCGGGTCGCCTGCTGGGCATGGAGGCGCTGTTGCGCTGGAACCATCCGGAAAAAGGCATGATCCGGCCCGATCAGTTCATCAGCGTGGCTGAAGAGACGGGCTTGATCATCCCCATCGGCAAGTGGATCGCCCGGCAGGCCTGCCGCATGAGCAAAGCCATGACCGCCGCTGGCCTCGGTCGCCTGCAGGTGGCGATCAACCTGTCGCCCAAGCAGTTTTCCGACCCCGACCTGGTCGCTTCCATCGCCAATATTCTGCAAGAAGAAGCGCTGGACGCCTCGTTGCTGGAGCTGGAGCTGACCGAAGGCTTGCTGCTGGAAGCCACCGTGGACACCCATCAGCAACTCGACCAGCTCAAGCGCCTGGGCCTCACCTTGGCCATGGACGACTTCGGCACCGGCTATTCTTCGCTCAGCTACCTGAAGAAATTCCCCATCGATGTGATCAAGATCGATCGCAGCTTCATCCACGAGATCCCGGACAACCAGGACGACATGGAGATCACCTCGGCCGTGATCGCCATGGCGCACAACCTCAAACTCAAGGTGGTGGCCGAGGGCATCGAGACCGCCGAGCAACTGGCATTCCTGCGCCGTCAGCGCTGCGATGTGGGCCAGGGCTATCTGTTCGACAAGCCGATTCCCGGCGCCGAGCTGATCGAACGGCTCAAACGCTACCCCCGCGGCCCAGCGGTCTGACGTTCTCGGCGAATTCGGGCAAACTGCAGGTCTGAGGGTTTGCCCGCACACGAGAGAGGAACAGCACGATGGTCCTGCGTTCGGAAATTCTGGTGAAGAAACAAGACTTGCCCACCGCTCAACAGGCCCTGCCCGGCCGAGACACCGCGATCAGCGTACCGGAGGCGCACTTCGTCAACGGCAAGCCGCTGCAGGGTCCCTTTCCCGAGGGGCTTGAAACGGCAATTTTCGGCCTCGGATGTTTCTGGGGCGCGGAACGTCGCCTGTGGCAGCAGCCTGGCGTGTACACCACGGCGGCAGGCTACGCCGGCGGCATGACGCCCAACCCGACCTACGAGGAAACCTGCTCGGGATTGACCGGGCACAGTGAAGTGGTGCTGGTGGTGTTCGACCCGCAGGTGACGTCCTACGAAGCGTTGCTGAAGGTGTTCTGGGAGTCGCACAACCCGACCCAGGGCATGCGCCAGGGCAACGACATCGGTACTCAGTACCGCTCGGTGATCTACTGCACAAGCCCGCAGCAACTGGCCGCTGCCGAGGCGACCCGCGAGGCTTTCCAGGCCGAGCTGACCGCAGCCGGCCACGGCGAGATCACCACACAGGTCGAACCGGCGCCAACCTTCTACTACGCCGAGGCGTATCACCAGCAGTACCTGGCCAAGAACCCGCAAGGCTATTGCGGGCTGGGCGGAACCGGGGTGTGCCTCACACCCTGAGGGTCATTCGGCGATCAGCCAGTCCATCTTCCAGCCACCCTGGCTCTGGCCGAGCAGATTGGCCAACCAGGGCATCAGCGTGTTGAGTTCTTCTTCCAGCCCCCACGGGGGGTTGGAGATGACCAAGCCAGAGCCGTTCAGGCTCTGTGGCGTGTCCAGCGGGTGCACCAGCAGCTCCACGCGCAGAAGCTTGGGCGCGCCGGTGCTGGTGAGCTCCTGGTAGAAACGCTTGAGGGCGCGCGCATCGTCCTTGATCGGGTACCAGATGGCGGCCACGGTCTGGCGCATGCGGCCGATGGTTTCCTTCATGGCCTTGGCGCAGCGCTGCAACTCGTCCAGCTGTTCGAACGGCGGATCGATCAGCATCACCGCGCGCTTTTCGGCCACGGGCAGCAAGGCTCGCGGCACGTGCCAGCCCTCGCCCAGGTGCACCGCAACGCGCGGGTCCTTCTTCATGTTGTCCTTGAGCAACTGGCCATCGTCCGGGTGCTTTTCGTTGAGCAGCACGCGGTCCTGCTGGCGCATCAGCCGCCGCGCCAGCTCGGGCGACCCTGGGTAGTAACGCAGCTCGCCTTCGGCGTTGAGGCGGTTGATCACCTTGACGTAGTCGTCGGTCAGCGCGGGGCGGTCGGTGGCCTGCCACAGGCGGGCGATGCCTTCGAGCCATTCACCGGTGCGGGTCGCCTGGTCGCCGCTCAGGTCGTACAGGCCGAGGCCGGCATGGGTGTCGATATAGGCGAACGGTTGTTCCTTGCGCGACATCAGCGCAACCAACCGGGTGAGGACGATATGTTTGAACACGTCGGCGTGATTGCCGGCGTGGAAGGCATGACGATAGTTCATGGGGACTCCTGCAGATGGGCAGGAGTCTAGCATTTCAGATAGGGTTTTTGCGGTGGCTGGACGGGCCCTTTCGCGGCCGATGACCGCTCCTACGGAGGAGACGGTAGCCAGCACTGCATCACTTGCCTTGGTGGAAAGCTGCCTCGGCGCGTTCGAAGCGGCTGATCATGGCCGGTGACGGACCACGGCCCAGCTTGCTGACGATCACGATGGCCAGGCTGGCAAACGCGAAGCCCGGAATGATCTCGTACAACCCCAGCAGCTCGAAGTGTTTCCACAGGATCACCGTCGCCGCGCCGACCAGAATGCCGGCCAGGGCGCCGTTGCGGGTCATGCCTTTCCAGACCACCGAAATCAGCACCACCGGCCCGAATGCCGCGCCGAATCCTGCCCAGGCGTAGCTGACCAGACCCAGCACGCGATTCTCGGGATTGGACGCCAGCCAGATCGCGACCAGCGCCACCAGCAACACCATCATGCGACCGACCCAGACCAACTCGCGCTGAGACGCGCCCTTGCGCAGGAACGCTTTGTAGAAGTCCTCGGTCAGGGCGCTGGAGCACACCAGCAACTGGCAGCTGAGGGTACTCATCACTGCCGCCAGGATGGCCGACAGCAACACGCCGGCAATCCACGGGTTGAAGAGGATCTTGGCCAGTTCGATGAACACCCGCTCGTGGTTTTCATTGACTGCACCTGCCAGCCCGGGGTTGGCCGAGAAATAGGCGATGCCGAA
>NZ_DJUS01000102.1:0-563 GCF_002438365.1 Pseudomonas sp. UBA6276 | reverse complement strand
CCAGGCAGAGGATCATCCAGGTCATGGAAATGCGCCGGGCCTTGGCAATGGATTTCACCGAGTCGGCGGCCATGAAGCGGGCGAGGATGTGCGGTTGGCCAAAGTAGCCAAGGCCCCAGCCCAACAGCGAAACGATACCGACGAAGGTCGTGCCGCGCAGCATGTCGAAATTGGCCGGGTTCTGCGCCTCGATGGCCAGGAACGCCGTGTCGACACCGCCGGTGGCCAGCACCACGACGATGGGCGTGAGGATCAAGGCGAAGATCATCAGCGTGGCCTGCACGGTGTCGGTCCAGCTGACCGCCAGGAAGCCGCCGACGAAGGTGTAGGCGATGGTCGCCGCGGCGCCAGCCCACAAGGCCGATTCATAGGACATGCCGAAGGTGCTTTCGAACAACCGCGCGCCGGCGACGATGCCGGATGCGCAATAGATGGTGAAGAACACCAGGATCACCAGCGCGGAGAAGATCCGCAGCATGCGGCTCTCGTCCTCGAAGCGGGGCGAGAAATAGTCCGGGAGGGGCAGCGCGTTGTGGTTGTGCTCGGTGTGCACGCGCAGGCGA
>NZ_DJUS01000100.1:33164-57026 GCF_002438365.1 Pseudomonas sp. UBA6276 | reverse complement strand
GAGGTCTTGGCCATCTGCATCAGCGAGATCAGCGCTTCCTGCATGCGCGCACCACCGGAGGCGGCGAAGCAGATCATCGGGCAGCGATTTTCCAGGGCATAGTTGGCAGCGCGCACGAAGCGCTCGCCAACAATGGCGCCCATTGAGCCACCCATGAAGGAAAATTCGAATGCGCTGGCCACCACCGGCATGCCCAACAGGGTGCCGCTCATGGAGATCAGCGCATCCTTTTCACCGGTCTGCTTCTGCGCGGCGGTCAGGCGATCCTTGTACTTCTTGCCGTCGCGGAATTTCAGGCGATCGACCGGCTCCAGATCGGCGCCCAGCTCGGCACGGCCCTCTTCGTCGAGGAAGATGTTCAGGCGCGCACGTGCACCGATACGCATGTGGTGGTTGCACTTGGGGCAGACGTCGAGGGTCTTCTCCAGCTCCGGACGGTACAGCACTGCTTCGCAGGACGGGCATTTGTGCCACAGGCCTTCGGGCACCGAGCTTTTCTTCACCTCCGATCGCATGATCGAAGGGATCAGCTTGTCTACCAACCAGTTGCTCATGCTTTATTTCTCCAGTACCGGGGACTGCTGGCCTGGCCAGGTCCCGCGCATGCTCTTGAGCGTGTTCAGATATGAAACGAATGCGTGGGCGAGCGTGGCGCAGGCTTGATACCTGCGTGCCGCGCGTTTCGCGAAACGTATGGACGGTGCCGGGCAGCGCGCCGTCACATGCCGCTCCCACGCACCGCCTTGATGAAAGCGTCGATCTTGCCGTGGTCCTTGATGCCCTTGCTCGACTCGACCCCGCCGCTGACATCCACCGCCCAGGGTTTGACCTGAGTGATGGCCTGGGCGACGTTGCCCGCATGAAGTCCGCCGGCCAGCACGATCGGCTTGTCCAGGTGCTCGGGCACCAGCGACCAGTCGAAGGCTTCGCCAGTACCGCCGGGCACGCCGGCGACGAAGGTGTCGAGCAGAATGCCGCTGGCGTTGCGATAGGCGCGGCAAGCCGCCTGCAGGTCGTCGCCGGGGCGCACCCGCAGGGCCTTGATGTACGGACGGTGGTAACCCTCGCACTCGGCCGGCGTTTCGTCGCCATGGAACTGCAGCAGGTCCAGCGGCACGGCATCGAGGATTTCGCCCAACTCGCAGCGGCTGGCGTTGACGAACAGGCCCGTAGTGGTCACGAACGGCGGCAGCGCGGCGATGATCGCGCGGGCTTGCTGGACGTTCACCGCCCGCGGACTTTTGGCATAGAACACCAACCCGATCGCATCGGCACCGGCGTGCGCAGCGGCCAAAGCATCCTCTATGCGGGTAATACCGCAGATTTTGCTGCGAACGGCTGACATGTCGGCGAGTACCTCGACTTGGCTAGGGAACGGCGGATGTTAGCAAATGCTGTCGGCAACGTCAGCCAGTGTGTCGAACCCGGTCAGGAAGTGCGGACCGATGTAGCGTTCGGGCAGAGGAAACTCGTCACGGTACTCGACCTGCACCAGGTACAACCCGAACGGATGGGCAGTGACACCGCCGGTCCTGCGCACCCGACTCTGTAACACTTCCGCGGCCCACTCGATGGGCCGCTCGCCGGTGCCGATGGTCATCAGCACGCCGGCGATGTTGCGCACCATGTGGTGCAGGAAGGCATTGGCGCGCACGTCGATGACGATCATCTTGCCGTGCTGGGTGATCCGCAGGTGATGCAGTTGCTTGATCGGTGACTTGGCCTGGCACTGACCGGCGCGGAAGGCGCTGAAATCATGGGTGCCGACCAGCGCCTGTGCGGCGGCAGCCATGCGGGTGACATCCAGCGGGCGATGATTCCAGGTGATTTCCTCGCCCAGGTGGGCGGGCCTGATCTGGTCATTGTAAATGACGTAGCGGTAGCGTCGGGCGATGGCCTTGAAGCGCGCGTGGAAATTGGGCGGCATGACCTTGGCCCAGGTGACGCTGACGTCGTGGGGCAAGTTGATGTTGGCGCCCATCACCCAGGCTTTCATGCTGCGTTCGGCCTGGGTGTCGAAGTGCACCACCTGGCCGCAGGCGTGAACCCCTGCGTCGGTGCGGCCGGCGCACATCAGCGAGACGGGCGAGGCTGCGACCTTGCTCAGAGCGTCTTCGAGGGTTTCCTGGACGGTGCGCACGCCCGACGCCTGGCGCTGCCAGCCGCGATAGCGCGAGCCTTTGTACTCCACGCCCAGCGCGATACGGTAAAAGCCGTCGGCCGCCGATTCGGCGGCCGAGTTGTCGATGTTTTGCACGAAGTTGCAGCCTGTTGGTTAAGCGATGGCGGCGATTATACCGGATCCTGAAATTGCGGCGCCTGGCCCGCCGCCTTCGCGGGCAGAGCCCGCTCCCACAGGGTCCGGCGACGGCACCCCCGGATTATCGGCTGATACGCCCTAGCATTTCGCGTGCCTCGCCCTGCTGCCCGGCGCTGCCTTCCTTCAACACTTCGCCGAGAATGTCGCGGGCGCCATCGTTGTCGCCCATCTCGATGTAGGCACGGGCTAGGTCCAGCTTGGTACCGGCCTCGTCGCCCCCGTCGAGGTAGTCGAAATCATCTTCGCCTTCGATCGGCGGGAGGTCTTCGGGTTTGGGTGGCGTGGCGAACGGTTCGGCCATGGGTGTGCGCGCAAAGCCGTCGGAGAGTTTTTCCAGCTCCGCGTTGATCTCGGTCAGGCGCGATTCCGGTGTTTGCGGCTCTTGAGCATCTTCGGCCAGGGACAGGTCGAAATCTTCCGGCGATGTCGTGTCGTTGTCGTCGGCCGGGCTCGCGGCTGCCGCTTTCTGTTCGGCCAGCAGGGTGTCGAAATCGATGTTGCTGTCCGCGGTGGGCGCGGTGTCCTGAGTGTCGTCCAGGTTCAGATCGAAATCGGTGTCGAAGGTACCGTCCAGCGAATCGGCCGCGCCAGGCTCGTCCTGCAGCAGCTGCTTGACATACTCTGCATCCATTTGCGCAGCAACCGCCGCCGCACCGGCAGCTGCCGCAGCGGCGCCGAGCATGGCCGGGAAGCGGGTCTTCAAGCGCTCGACATCAGCGTGGTTCTGGCCCGTGGCAATCAGCTGTCGCTCCTGACTGACGAAACCATCGCGGTCACCTTGCAAGCCGTAGACTTCCATCAGCTTCAAGCGCAGGTCGCTGCGCTTGGGTTCACGTTCGGTCGCAGCTTCCAGCAATTCGGCGGCGTGATTGAGACGGCCCCGGGCAATGCTCTGTTCCACTTCCGCGAACAGACCTTCATCGGTGTCGATGCTGGGGCGCAGTGGCGGCGTGGGCAGTACGGTCTGCTCAGGCGCCTCAGCGAACGTGGAAGGCGCGGCGCTGGCTCGGGCGCCGGCTACCGAGGCGGCGACCATTGCCGGGGTCAGGTGCACGGTCGCGGCCGGGCGCTCCAGCCCTTCGAAGCTGTTGGGCGGCAGGTCGAGGTCCGGGCCGTGGTCCGGCTCTTCGGCCAGGGCACGGGCCATGCGCATGTGCTTTTCGGCTTCCTGTTGCGCCTTGCGGCGGCGGGCCAGCAACAGCAGCAGCAATAGCAGCGCGGCCAGGGCGCTGGCACCGACCACCATCAGCAGGGTGGAATTGTCGGCGGGCTGGTCGGAAGCGGCGTCGTCGGCCGGATCGTTGACGGCGTCCAGCGGCTCACCCTGAGGCGCTACCGGCGTACTGGCGGCAGCGTCCGGGTTGACCTGTTCGGTGGCACCCGGCACGGTCGGTGCCGGAACCAGCTCGGCGTTGGTTGTCGCAGTGGGGTCACCGGTGGCAGGCGCGCTGCCATCGGCTGTGGGCGCCAGCGCCTCGGCCGGGACCAGGGCTTCGGCAGGCACCGGCACATCGGCGCCAGCCGCCTGCATCTTGGCCAGTTGGTCGTTTTTGAGCTGGATCAGCTTCTGCAACTTGTCGAGCTGGCTCTGCAGATCGGCGTTGCGGCTGCGCAGTTCTTCGTTGTCACGCCGGGTGGCATCCAGCGCTTCCTGGGTCACGGCAAGCTTCTGGTCCAATGCCTTGGCATCGCCTGCCGGACCGTTGGCCTCGCTGGCACCCGACACCAGGCTGAGGTTGTCCTGCGGCGGCGCAGCGGCCGGGGCTGGCGTGCCATTGCCGCGCCGCGTGGCGTCGACCTGCTGGGCACGCGGGCCCAGCCGACGGCCTTCGCGCCACGCAGCATTCTGTCGCGCGACTTCGGCCACTGCCGGCCCAGGCGCAGTGGCCGATGTCTGTTGCACGTCAGGCATGCGCAGGACCTGCCCGGTCTTGAGACGGTTGATGTTACCGTCCAGGAACGCGTCGGGGTTGAGCGCCTGGATGGCCAGCATGGCCTGCTGGACCGAACCGCCCTGGCGATTGCGCGCGGCGATCTCCCACAGCGTATCGCGCGAACCGGTTGTGTAGGACGCCTGGTTGACGGTGGCCGCCGGCGCACTCACTGCAGGTCGAGGAGCGTTCTGCGCGGCTTGCGCGGCCTGCGGAGCAAACTGCGCCGGATCGAGCAGCATGCTGTAGTCGCGCAGCAGACGACCGCTGGGGAAGTTGACCTGAACCAGAAACTTCACCAGCGGCGCGGACAAGGGTTGGGTCGAGGTCACACGGATGACGCTGCGGCCATTGGCGTTGATCACCGGCGTGAAGCGCAGGCTGTCCAGAAACGCCTGGCGCTCGACGCCCGCCTTGCTGAACTCCTCGGCCGGGGCCAGCACGGGCTGGACCTCGGCGGCGCTCAGGCCGCGCACGTCGAGCAGTTCTATCTCGGCCAGCAGAGGCTGGTTCACCGCAGACCTGAGGGTCAATTCCCCCAGCTCCAGGGCGTTGGCGATACCGGAGGACAGCGCCGAAGCGGCAGCCATTGCTAACACCAGTTTGCGAACTTGAACCATGGCCTAATCCTTGTTTGAACATTCCTCGGCAAGCGAGAAGAAGCTTGCACTGTCGCACGAACGACTGTCACACGCGATCAGCTGGGCAAAGCGTGCCAACCCTCTGCAAATTGTCGGCAAGTATCTTTTAGCCATGACCTTTAATCAACAACTCGGCCACTTGTACCGCATTCAGGGCTGCACCCTTGCGCACGTTGTCCACCGTGGCCCACAGGCTCAGCGCCTGGGGATCATCGATGCCGGTACGCACCCGGCCCACGTACACCACGTCCTGGCCCACCGCATCGCCCACCGCTGTAGGGTAGTCGTCTTCCACCGTTTCGATACCCGGCGCTGTCGCCAGGACCTGGTTGACGGCGGCAAGGTCGAGCGCGGTGCCGCTCTGCACGGCGATGCTGTAGCTGTCGCCGAAGAACACCGGGGCCTGCACGCAGGTCACCGAAATCTTCAAGGTCGGCATGCCGAGCAGCTCACGCAGTTCGCTCACCAGACGGCGTTCCAGCGGCACATGGCCCTGCGCGTCGGGCGTGCCAACCTGCGCCAGCAGGTTGAAGGCCATCTGGCGGTCGAAGAAGCGCGGCTCCAGCGGCCGTACATTGAGCAGTTCGGCAGTCTGCCGGGCCAGTTCGCTGACCGCTTCGCGACCAAGGGCCGACACGGCCAGGCACGCCGTGACGTGGACCTGCTGGAGATCCAGCACAGCGC
The DNA here is from genome assembly GCF_002438365.1 of Pseudomonas sp. UBA6276. Lineage (NCBI taxonomy): Bacteria > Pseudomonadati > Pseudomonadota > Gammaproteobacteria > Pseudomonadales > Pseudomonadaceae > Pseudomonas > Pseudomonas sp. UBA6276. The sequence goes on along the minus strand of NZ_DJUS01000100.1, from coordinate 51,450 downwards.
GCAGGGGCGCCAGGATCACGGCCAGGGCAATGGCGGCGGCGCTGGGGCTGGCCACCTGCACGGGCAGCGGTAGATCGGCAAGTATGGCGGCGTTGGCTTCCGGCACCACATTGGGCGCCTCGTTCACCGGCAGGCCGCCCGAAAGATCGATGATCGTGCAACCGGCCGCCGTCGCACGTGGGGCGAAGCTGCGGGTCACTGCGGGACCGGCTGCGAAAAACACCCATTTGACCAGACTGAAATCGAACTGATCGACTTCACGCACACGCACGTTCTTGCCGCGATACGCCACCGACGCGCCAGCCGATTCGCTGCTGGCCAGCAGATGCAACGCGCCGACCGGAAAGTCCCGTTCTTCCAGCACCTGCACAAGCGTTTCGCCGACCGTACCGGTGGCGCCGATCACGGCGATGTCGAAAGTCTGGGGCATGGGCAGGGTCCTCGAAGTATGAACAGGCCGCGCACTCTATCGGTTATCGACCGTTTTGTCCGCGTCGCATCCCGTAGCAGCGGTCATCGGCCGCGAAACTGACGCCGTGGCTCGCCTGAACCAGCGCGGCGCACTCTTCGCGGCCACGGACCGCTCCTACGAACATGCGCACGCCAGAAGTAGGAGCGGTCATCGGCCGTGAACGGTGCGATGCGATCGCTCAGTCCTTTTTGTCTCTTTTGAACGCCGCTTCGAGTGCGTCGTTGATCGTGCGCAGCACCTTGACCCGTGCCCAACGCTTGTCATTGGCCTCCACCAGCGTCCAGGGTGCCACTTCGCTGCTGGTGCGGTCGACCATGTCGCCCACGGCATCGCGATAGGCGCCCCATTTCTCACGGTTGCGCCAATCGTCTTCGGTGATCTTGAAACGCTTGAAGGGGATCTGTTCGCGCTCCTTGAAGCGCTCGAGCTGGGTCTGCTCGTCGATGGCCAGCCAGAATTTGACCAGCACCACGCCGGCCTCGGTGAGTTGTTCTTCGAAGTCGTTGATTTCGCTGTAGGCACGCATCCAATCAGACGCACTGCAAAAACCCTCGACCCGTTCCACCAGCACGCGGCCATACCAGGAGCGATCGAACACGGTGAATTTGCCGCGCGCCGGCAGCTGGCGCCAGAACCGCCACAGGTAGGGCTGGGCCAGTTCGTCCTGAGTGGGCGCGGCGATGGGCACGATGTGGTACTGGCGCGGGTCCAGCGCAGCGGCGACGCGTTTGATCGCACCGCCCTTGCCGGCCGCATCGTTGCCTTCGAACACGGCCACCAAGGCATGACGGCGCATGCGCTTGTCGCGCATCAGCCCGGCCAGACGCGCCTGCTCGGCGATCAGTTGGCGTTCGTAATCGTCTTTTTCCAGCCGCTTGCTCAGGTCCAGGCTGCCGATCAGGCTGCGCTTGTCGATGCTCTCGCCCAAAGTGGCCACAGCCTGAGCCTTGGGTTTGGCAGGCGCCTTGAGGGCGGCCTGCAAACCCTCCAGAAGAATCTGTCCAACCGCCAGGCTGCGGTAGTGGGCATCGGCACCTTCGATCACATGCCACGGCGCATAGTCGCGGTCGGTCCTGCGGACCACGCGTTCGCCGAAGCGTACGAAGCGGTCGTAGGTCTTGGACTGTTGCCAGTCCAGCGGGCTGATTCGCCAGCTGTGCAATGGATCGTCACGCAGCGACTTGAGCCGCGCCTTCATCTGCTGTTTGGACAGATGGAACCAGAATTTGAAGATCAGCGCGCCTTCGTCGTAGAGCATCCGCTCCAGCCGCTGCGCACCGTTGATGGCTTGTTCCAGACGGCCGTCCTTGATATCGCCATGGACGCGATCCTGGATCATCTGGCTGTACCAGTTGCCAAAGAACACGCCCATGCGGCCCTTGGCCGGCAGCTGACGCCAGTAGCGCCAGGCCGGTGGGTGGGCGAGTTCTTCGTCGGTCTTGTCGTCGAAGGTCCGCACCTCGATCAGGCGCGGGTCCATCCATTCGTTGAGCAACTTGACCGTCTCGCCCTTGCCGGCCCCTTCGACCCCATTGATCAGCACGATCACCGGAAAGCGCGCCTGCTCCTTGAGCTCGTACTGGGCCTCGAGCAGCGCTTCGCGCAAGGCTGGCAAGCGCGCTTCATAGGTGTCCTTGTCGATGGCATGACCAATTTCGGCAGATTCGAACATGGGGCAGGCATTCCTCGTCGGTTAGCTTGACTGAGCCTCGCCGGGCTCGGGGCTACGCTGTGTATCACTATTGAAGCCGACCTGCTCGAGCAGGGTTAGTTCGGCAAGCAAGGTGTTCTCGGCGTCCTGGCGACGCCGGGCGATGTCGTTGGCGCGGCGCAGGTAATCACCACTGCTGCCCGGCTCCTGGCTGTCATCGAGCGCAGTGAGTTCGTCGGCGAAGGGCGCCAGGCGCACCTCCAGGGTTCGTGCGTAGCGTTCGCGCAGGTAGTCGGCCCAGAAGGTCTGACGCGGCATGAACGTCGCGAATGCCGATCCGTTTTCGGCTTGCAGGACCTCGGTCTGCGCCGCGTCGTAGATCTCGACACCAATGCCGGCAGTCGCCGCATACGCCATGCTGTGCGGCTGCCCGGGCAAGCTCAGACGACGAGCCAGGTAGGTCCGCAAGGCCATGCGCACTTCCGCTTCATCGACGACGATGCCCCGGCGTCGGCGCTCGGTGATGATACGGCGGGCGATGGCTTCGAGCTGGTCGAGCCTGAACAGCCCACGGGCCAGTTCATAAAGGCGCTGGCCACGCTGCGCCCAAGTGGCGCCTTGCAGGGCGTCGTGCTGCAGCACCTGCACCTCCATGTCACTGAACATCAGCCGCTCGCCATCCACGCAGGTGTCCAACTGCTCGGCCATGGTATAGAGACGCTGGCGCAACTGACGATTCGCGGAGGCACCGACGATGACGTTCCACACGCGCCGCGTCATTTCGGCCGCATTGCTGATGAAATCCGGCGTACGGCGCAGATTGTCGATCAGGTCGATGAAGGCCGCCGACCCCTCTTCTTCGGTCAGTCCCTGCCAAAGCTGCGCCCGATGGCGTCGCTCCACTTCACTTGCACCCTGCAGCCAGGGGTCGACCGAAGGCCGTCCCACCCGAGTCGGACGGACGTCGTTGGTGCGGTGGGTATAAAACTGGAACCGTCGTTGCGGCCGTGCGCTGCCCAGCTGACGCAGCGTTTGAGTGTCCAACGAATTACGATCGAGAAAGACATCGACACTGCGCTCCTCGGCCATTTCGGTAAATACTGCATCGGGGATGTGACGCAGTCGAGTGCGGTACAGGTTCAAGGTACGCAACGCTGGCAGGCGCGAAGCCCACTGCGGCCAATGAGGCAGAGCCAGGCCTGCCAGGTTCAGTTGCTGAAGCTGGGCGAAGCCGCTGGACGAAGCGATCTGGCCCACGGTGTTGCCGCTCAGGTTCAGCATGCTCAGATTGGGCAGGCGGCCAAGCCGGTCGAGTAACGCCTGATCCAGGGTCAGATTGCACAACGTCAAGTCCAGCTCGGTCAGTTGAGTCAACCGATCGACCGCTTCGGGTAGATGGCCGAGGGCGCATTCACGCAGCGTCAAACTGCGCAGTTGCGCAAAGCTGCCCAATAGGTTGGTCAGCGCCTGAGCATCTATCGTGCTGCCGGTCAGGTTCAGGTGTGTGACGAAGCGCAGGTCAGCGCTCAGGGCGGGAAAGTCGAGCAGCGGCACGTAGGTGAGGTTGAGGTAATAGTTGAAGCCATGGGCGGCGCGCTCGGAGGGCAGTTGGCGGCGCCAGGCAATGTCCAGGCGTGCCGTGACGTCGGCGCGGTAGTACACCAGGTCGCCGCTGCTGGCGTTGTACCGCGCCGGTAGATTGGCCGGCGCCGGTCGACGGGACCAGGCTTCCAGTTGAGCGTGCATTTGCCCGCGCTCGTAGGTGAGGTTGTCCAACCCCTGCATGATGCCGGCGCGACTCATGCCGGTCTCCTCGTACAATCCCAATAATTCGCGCGCGGCCCGTTCGCTGGTGCCGGGGTAGACACGACGAATGCGCGCCACCAGCACTCGGCGCGACAGGGCCACCTCGCGCCGGCCGCTCATGGGGTAACCCACGCGCCCGTACCCATCGCGCATCGGTGCTCTGAAGCGATCCGGTGACGGCGTCTGCCCCAGCCAGCGGGCACAGTCGTCGCGATGGGCGAAAGCGTAGTCACGCACCGCATCGGCCTGGGCGGTTTCACCCAGCACCACCTTTATGGCCTGCTCCAGCTCGAGGCTGTCCACCGACTGCGCGACGCTGAAGCACAGGCCTTCGAACGCGCGGTTCAGGCGTTGGCACTGCTGATAGATGCGGGCACGTTCGGCCAGTTTCAGGGGAATGCGGCGGTTGGACAGCATCTGCGCCTGTTCGCCCGGCGGTACATCAAGCAACACCTCTTCGGCGGCTGCCACGCTCAGGGCAGGAAAATCGCGACGAATCAGTTGGCTGGCAGGGCCGCTGCCGAAATGGGTGGCGTCGTAGAGTGCTTCGAACCGGGCCTGAGCGGCGTCGTCGGCCAGTCCGGCGCTTTGCACCTGACGATGCAGGGCGAAGCGTTGCAGCGCGTCGGTCAGCAGGGCGGCGGGTTGATCGGCCTGGGCATGGATGTCGTCCAATGCGGACTGTGGCAGACCGGTGCTGGCCAGGGCATGGTGAAGATCCTGCGGCTCCATGCCTGACAGCCGCCAGCCCAGGCGGTCACGTAGCGTAGTGCCAGGTGCCTCGGGTTGCTGCTCGGCGGCCAGTCGCCAACCCGTACTGGTTTCTTCAATAAGGGGCTCATAGGCCTGTGTGTCGCTTGGGTGAGTGATGCGCCATTGCCGGTAGCGATCGTCGAAGCGCAGGTCGTGGACGCGGCCATCGATGACTACGCTGTCACGCGTTTCATCGTGGTAGAGGCGATCGGTTTCGGGCAGCAAATCGGCAGGCAGGGCCTGAACGGCGACGTATTCGTCCAGGTTGGGATGCCAGAGATGGTGGCGACCGTCAGTGAGCGTTACCGGTATCAGCTCTGCCAACTGGGTCTGGGCAGCCACTTCGGGCACTTTGGGCGCTATCCATGTCCGGCCGGCGTGCACGACGCCTGCGAAGACCGCCATGGTCGCCAGGTTCTCGGCCACGCCCATGACGTGGGTGAACGCGGCGTGGTCATCGCCCTGGCGCCAATCGTCGATGCCGCTGAGCACCTCATGCAGCAACTGTGCAGCAGCGCAGGCGAGCATCGCCGTACCCAGTGCCGGGACCAGCAGCCCGGCAATATTGAGCAGAGTCATGCCAGCACCCAGGTACCGTCGACGCTCACGCTCCAGGGCAATGGCGTCTTCATCGGCGGTCGGCACCGCCATCACTCGGGCATCCTGGTAGACCTTGATCAAGCGATCGCTGTGCTGCAACTTGAAAAGATCGCCCAGCACCGGGCGCTTTTCCAGGTTCAGGTGCTGTTGCCAATCGCCAGCCGGGTTGTCGAGCCGTTGCAGCAGACGCTGGATGAACGGTGCGGCGAACTTCTCGCCAGCCAGTGCGCCGAAATAGCTTCGGAAATCGGTCTGCTTCAGCTTCTCTCCCAATGCTGCGGCAAAGGCCTTGAACGACGGGTATTGCTTGACCGGATGATCCGGCTCGCCCGGCATCAGCACCACGCAGCGGCCATCCACGGTCGATTCGATCAACTGCACGCCGTAGAGCGCCACGGCGGCGAAATCGGTGCTGCCCAGCAGACGCAGCCAGTGATAGCGCACCGCGTTGCCCGCCCAGGCCGGCGTTGCACCTTCGGCAACCTGCAGGAGCATGCGGTAGGCATCTTCGTCGATATCGTCACGCAACCGGGCGATGTGGGTCAGCACCGCAAAGTGGGCGCGATCATTGCGCTTGAACAGTGCCGCCACGTGTTCGGGTTTGAACACCGTATCCAGATGAGCCTGGTACTGCTTGCCCAGGTCCAGGCTGCGGCACATCGTGGTGAATCGCTTCGGATCGATGGCGATCGCCGGCTTGTCGCTGCGGGCGCGGAAATCGATGTCCTTGTCGGCCGTGACGTACTCGACCCCGCCGACCGGCAGCACCATCGAACCCTGCGCAAACTGCAGGTTCGCCTCGAAGTTCTGCATGGCGGCAACCAGCAGGTTCTGCTCGATGGGCCAGCGGTGGCTGAAACCCATCCCAACGTTGTGCATGGCGCGCACCAACGAATAACGACGCGGGTCGATGTCGAGTTGAAACTGCTCGCGGATCGCTTCGCTTACCAGGTCGGCGCAGAACTCGGTGATATCGCGCAAGTCGGCCAGCACTGGAGCAAGGGCCAGCTTGGCGGCATGGCTCTCGTTCTGACTGGCGCTCAAGGCTTGGCGCATCGCCGGGCTGGCCTGGGTCAACCAGGTGGGCAGCCGCTGCGCGACGATGCGTGCGTGGCGACTGTCTCGGGCACTGGCCGCTTCACTCATTGGGGGGTAGATCGTGTGCATGCTCGGCTCCTTGCCGAAAGAGGAAGCGTGCACGGTAGCCAGTGCGGAACCCGCCGGGACGTGTATTAATCACCACCTGAAGACGGCCATGAGCTGCGCTGCGGCCCAAGCGTCCTTGCGCTCGCGAACCCGGGCCTGCGCGTTACAATGCCCGCTTGCCCATTGCCGAAGCCGTCATGAAAACCCCGAGCCTTCTCGCCCAGCTGGACTGGACCGACACCGGTCACCCTCGATCGCGCGCCTTTGGCGACGTGTATTTCGCCGCCGACGGCCTGGCCGAAACCCGCCATGTGTTCATCGAGCAGAATCAGTTGGCCGCACGCTTCGCCGCCCTTCCGGACGACGGTCGTCTGGTGATCGGGGAGACCGGCTTCGGCACCGGGCTGAGTTTTCTCTGCGCCTGGCAATGTTTCGCTGCCTCGGCCGCACCGGGCGCCCGTCTGCATTTCATCAGCGTGGAAAAATACCCCCTGAGCGCCGCCGACTTGACCCGTGCCCTGGCGCTGTGGCCGGAACTGTCGGCCTACAGCGACGCACTGCTGGCGCAGTATGTGGCCGTGCATGAAGGCTTTCAACGCTTGGTCTTCGACGGCGGCCGGGTCACCCTGACGCTGCTGATCGGCGATGCGCTGGAGCAGCTGCCATGCCTCGAGGGCCAGGTCGACGCCTGGTTTCTGGATGGTTTCGCCCCGGCGTGCAACCCCGACATGTGGACCCCCGAGCTGTTCGCCGAGCTGGCGAGGCTGGCGGCGCCCGGGGCGACGCTGGCAACGTTCACCAGTACCGGCTGGGTGCGCCGCGGCTTGGCGGCGGTCGGCTTCAAGATGAAACGGGTGCCGGGCATCGGCAACAAATGGCATGTGTCCCGAGGCGTGTTCCTGGGCGATAGCGGCGCGCCTGCGCCTGCGGCCAAGCCCTGGTTCGCCCGCCCCGAGCCGCTCACGGGTGAGCGCCACGCGCTGGTCATCGGTGCCGGCCTGGCAGGGTGCGCCACCGCAGCCAGCCTGGCGGCGCGCGGCTGGCGCGTGTCGTTGCTCGAACGGCATGCCGAGGTCGCCCAGGAAGCGTCGGGCAATCCCCAGGGCGTGCTGTACTTGAAGCTGTCAGCCCACGGCACGGCGCTTTCGCAGTTGATCCTGGCCGGCTTCGGCCACACCCGTCGCCTGCTCGAACAACTGCAACGCGGGCACGACTGGGATGCCTGCGGCGTGCTGCAACTGGCCTTCGACGACAAGGAAGCGCAGCGCCAGCAGCAACTGGCCGATGCATTCCAGCCGGAACTGCTGCACCGACTGGATCGTCTCGAAGCCCAAGCGCAGGCAGGTGTCGAACTGCCCAGCGGCGGTCTGTTCTACCCTGAAGGTGGCTGGGTCCACCCGCCGGCGCTGTGCGAGCATCTGGCCCGCCATCCGCGCATCACCTTGCTGCGCCATCATGACGTGGCCGAACTGCGCTACCTCGACGGTCAATGGCAGGCCTTCGACGGTGACCACCACCTGGCCAGTGCGCCAGTGGCCGTGCTGACTTGCGCCGCCCAAGTCAGTGCCTTTGCCCAGACCGCCGCGCTGCCGCTCAAGCGCATTCGCGGACAGATCACCCGCCTGCCCGAAACGTCGCGCAGCGCTGCGCTGTCGACGGTGGTCTGCGCCGAAGGCTACGTCGCCCCTGCCCGTTCGGGCGAACACACGCTGGGCGCCAGCTTCGATTTCCACAGCGACGACCTGACACCGACCCAGGCCGACAACCTCGACAACCTCGCACTGCTCGAGGCCATTTCCCCGGATCTGGCAAGTCGCATCGACAGCGCCTCGATACCTATCGAGCAACTGCAAGGCCGGGCCGGATTTCGCTGCACCAGCCCTGACTACCTGCCCATCATCGGGCCGGTGGCCGACGCTCAGGCCTTCGCCGAGCGCTTTGCGATCCTGGCCAAGGACGCCCGTCAGGTGCCCGAGCAGCCTTGCCCGTGGCTGCCGGGGCTGTACGTGAACAGCGGGCATGGCTCGCGGGGGCTGATCACTGCCCCGCTGTCGGGTGAACTGATCGCTGCCTGGCTGGACGACGAGCCTTTGCCTCTGCCACGCGAGGTGGCCTGGGCGTGTCATCCGAATCGCTTCGCGCTGCGGCGCCTGATACGCAACAAAGCTTGAACCTGCTTGGGGGCCGGTACTCACAGTCACAGCCCCTTCCGCTGCCGAGGCGTGAGCGTCGCGGCTTCACCGTCATGAAGAAACCAGCCCATGTTGCGTATCCAGGGTTTGCACAAGACCTACTCCACACCGCAAGGCCCGCTGCCCGTGCTGCAAGGCATCGACCTGCACCTGGAGCGTGGCGCCAGCCTGGCCCTGATGGGTGAATCGGGCAGCGGCAAAAGTACTCTGCTGCACTTGGTGGCTGGTCTGGATGTCGCCGACAGCGGGCGAATCGAAGCCGCCGGGCAGGTGCTTACCCAGATGAGCGAACGAGAACTGGCGCGCTGGCGGCGCTGCGACATCGGCCTGATCTTCCAGCAGTTCAACCTGATCGGCAGCCTCAGCGTGGCCGACAACCTTGCCTTCCAGGCCCGTCTGGCCGGGCGCCTGGACCCTCACTGGCAGCGCGAACTGGCCGAACGGCTGGGCCTGTCGGCCCTGTTGCAGCGCTACCCCGAGCAACTGTCCGGCGGGCAGCAGCAGCGCGTGGCCTTGGGCCGCGCCCTGGCCTCGCGCCCGCCGCTGTTGCTGGCCGACGAGCCCACCGGCAACCTCGATGAGGCCACCAGCGAACAGGCGCTGGAGCTGATGCTGGAGCTGCTGCAAGCCACGGGCAGCACGCTTTTGATGGTGACTCACAGCCCGCTGGTGGCCGCGCGCCTTGAACATCGCGTGGTACTCAAGGCCGGCCGCATCGTCGCCGGGGCGGATCGCTGACGTGGCGGTGCTGTACTGGACCCTGCGCAGCCTGCTCAGCCATTGGCGCCGGCATCCGGTCCAGGGCGTGGCACTGATCACCGGCCTGTGGCTGGCCACTGCGTTGTTTACCGGCGTGCTCGCGCTGAACAGCCAGGCGCGGCAGAGCTATGCACTGGCCAGCCAGATGATCGGCGGGCAGGCCCAGGCGAACATCGTGGCACGCGACGGCGCAGAGCTGGCGCAATCGACCTTCGTTGCACTGCGCCTGCAGGGTTGGCCGGTCTCGCCGGTGCTCGAAGGTCGAATCACCCTGCCCTCCCGTCCGCAACTGCGCCTGCAGGTGGTGGGGATCGAGCCGTTGACGTTGCCGGTGGGCAGTCCCGTGGCGGGCGCGGTGCCCAGTGTGGATGAGCTGAGCGCCTTCATCGGCGCACCCGGCCGAACCTGGGTGGCACCACAGACCCTGCGCGAACTGGGCGCAGAGGAAGGCGCACGCCTGCAGACCAGCAACGGCAGCACGCTGCCTCCCTTGCAGACACGCGCCCAGGCGGCACCCGGGGTGTTGCTGATGGACATCGGTGCGGCGCAGACGGTCCTGCAGATGCCCGACCAGTTGAGCCGACTGCTGCTGCCCAGGACGTTCCAGCACGCTCTTCCCGAGGCTTACACCGAGCGCCTGCAGATCAACCGCAGCGACGCCGATGGCGACCTTGCCCGTTTGACCGACAGTTTCCACCTGAACCTGACCGCCCTGGGCCTGCTGGCCTTCGTGGTCGGTCTGTTCATCGTCCATGCCGCTATCGGCCTGGCGCTGGAGCAACGCCGCGCCCTGCTACGCACCCTGCGCGCCTGTGGCGTGAGCGCGGCCTTGCTGGTGCTGGCCCTGGTGCTGGAGCTGGGCCTGCTGGCGCTGCTCGGTGGCCTGGCCGGCATTGCCAGCGGCTACGGACTGGCCAGCTTGCTGCTGCCGGACGTCGCCGCCAGCCTGCGCGGCCTGTATGGCGCAGAAGTCGCCGGGCAATTGAACCTGAGTCCGTCGTGGTGGCTGGCAGGCCTGGCGCTGAGCCTGGGCGGCGTACTGCTGGCCGGTGCCGACAGCCTGTGGCGCGCCGCACGCCTGCCGCTGCTGTCTCTGTCGGGTGGCGAAGCCTGGCATCAGGCCCATCGCCAATGGCTGCGGCGTCAGGCCGTGGTGGCTGCGGCGGCAGCCGTATTGGCGCTGGCATGTGCCGTGTTCGGCAACGGTCTGGCCAGTGGCTTCGTGCTGATGGGCAGCCTCTTGCTGGCGGCGGCACTGGCCCTGCCGGTCCTGCTCAGCACTGTCCTCGCCCTGCTTGCCCAGCGTCGTTGGGGCGTACTGGGACAATGGTTTCTTGCCGACTGCCGTCAGCAGTTGCCAGGCCTGAGCCTGGCGCTCATGGCATTGCTGTTGGCCTTGGCCGCCAACATCGGCGCCGCGAGCATGACCGAGGGTTTTCGGCAGACTTTCAGTGGCTGGCTGGAACAGCGCCTGAGCGCCGAGCTGTACCTGCGCCCGCAACACCCCGAGCAGGCTCAGGCGCTGCAGCACTGGTTGCAGCAACAGAATGAAGTGCGACAGGTGCTGCCGGGCTGGGAAATGCAGATCCGTCAGCAAGGCTGGCCAACCGAATTGGCGGCGGTGATCGATGCTCCTCTCTATCGCCAGCACTGGCCGCTGCTCGAACAGGCCGCCGGCAACCCGTGGGATCAATTGTTTTCCGGCGACAACCTGATGCTCAGCGAGCAACTGGCCCGCCGCCTGAATGTGGGCATCGGCGCGCGGCTCACACTGCCCGCCGCCCAGGGACAATGGAACCCGACGGTGGTAGGTATCTACGCCGACTACGGCAACCCCAAGGGGCATATCCTGGTCAGTGCCGAGCAGTTCCAGCGTCACTGGCCCGGTACCCCGCCCGCGCGCTTCGCGTTGCGCATGGCCGAGGCCGATACCGCCTCTCTGAAAGACAAGGTGCAACAAGCGTTCGGCCTGGACGACAGCCATGTGGTGGAGCAGCAACAACTCAAGCGCTGGGCCTCGCAGGTTTTCGAACGCACCTTCAGCGCCACCGCCGCGCTGAATGCGCTGACCCTGGGTGTGGCCGGGGTCGCCCTGTTCATTGGCTTGCTCACCCAGAGCCAGAGTCGCTTGGGCCAGCTCGCACCGCTGTGGGCGATGGGTGTCGGCCGTCGCCAACTGATCCTGTTGAGTGTGGCGCAGACCTTGATCCTGGCCCTGCTGACCTTGCTGCTCGCCGTGCCGCTGGGCATTCTGCTCGCCTGGTGTCTAGTCGCGGTGATCAATGTGCAGGCCTTCGGCTGGCGCCTGCCGTTGCAAGTGTTTCCCTTGCAGATTCTGCAACTGTGCGGCTTGGCACTGATCGCCGCGATGCTGGCTTCGGCCTGGCCCATGCGGCGTCTGCAACGCAGCCAACCCACCGACCTGCTGCGAGTGATGGCCAGTGAACGCTAAGCTGATGCAAACCCTGTTGCTGACTGTATTGCTCGCAGTGAGCGGGTGCGACCCGACGCCGCCGCCGGCCGGTTTCGCCGGTCTGGGCGGACAGGCTGGCGACTTCGCCCAGGTCAAACCGGGCAAGGTCTTCAGCTTTCCGGCCGATCATGGCGCCCACACGGACTTCCGCATCGAATGGTGGTACCTGACCGCCAACCTCGAAGACGACCAGGGCCAGCGCTTCGGTGTGCAATGGACCCTGTTCCGCAGCGCCCTGGCGCCGGGCAGCACGGCGTCCGGCTGGAACAACCGCAATCTGTGGATCGGTCATGCCGGACTCACTTCGGCGACTGACCACTACAGCGCGCAGACCTTGGCCCGAGGCGGTATCGGCCAGGCGGGTGTAGAGGTCAAACCCTTCAACGCCTGGATCGACGATTGGCACCTGCGCAGCCAGCCGGGCGCCGCGGACAGCCTCGCGGCCATGGACGTGCAGGCCAAAGGCCAGGGCTTCGCCTACCAATTGACCCTGACCAGCGAGCGTGCGCTGGTGCTTCAGGGCGAGCAGGGCTACAGCCGCAAGTCCGATGCCGGACAGGCTTCGTATTACTACAGCCAGCCGTTTTTCAGCGCAGCCGGGCAGGTGCAGATCGAAGGCAAGCGCTATCAGGTCAAGGGCCGTGCCTGGCTCGACCGGGAATGGAGCAGCCAACCGTTGGCCGCCGATCAGTCCGGCTGGGACTGGTTTTCCCTGCACCTGGACGACGGTCAGCAGTTGATGGTGTTTCGTCTGCGTGGCGCCGGCGAACAACATTTTCTCAGCGGCAACTGGATAGACGCGCAGGGCCATAGCACGCCGTTGGCACCGGGCAGCATCAGCCTGCGCCCACTGCAGGACACTCTTGTGGCCGGCAGGCAGGTGCCCACGCGCTGGGCCATCGACATCCCCAGCCATGCCTTGCATGTGGAAACCACGGCATTGAACCCCAAGGCCTGGATGGCGGTAGGCACGCCCTACTGGGAAGGCCCGGTGACCCTGACCGGGAGCCACGGCGGCGAAGGCTATCTGGAAATGACCGGATACTGATACACGCACGGCTTTTTGTACAAATATCAAACCAACCGGCATCGCAGCGGTCCTTGTACAAATACCTCAGGACGCTCCGTCAAGGCATGCCGACCCCCAGCGCTTTTGCCAAACACTGGTTCGCCAGCCGTCAATGGAAGCCGTTTCCTTTCCAGAAGGACGTCTGGGCCGCCGTCAAACGCGGCGAGTCGGGCATGCTTCACGCCAGCACCGGTGCCGGCAAGACCTACGCGGTCTGGTTCGCCGCCCTGCAACGTTTCGCCAAGGCCGGTCCCGTCATACCCAAGGGTAAACGCAAGCCCGTCATGGCACCCTTGACGGTGTTGTGGATCACCCCCATGCGCGCCCTGGCCGCCGACACCCTGCGCGCCCTGCAGGTACCGGTAGACGAATTGCAGATCGGCTGGAGCCTGGGCCTGCGCACCGGCGACACCAGCAGCAGCGACCGTGCCAAGCAAACCCGTCGGTTGCCGTCGGCGCTGGTGACCACACCGGAAAGCCTGACGCTGCTGCTGGCCCGCGACAAGGCCTGCGAAGAGTTGAGCAGCGTTGCTATGGTTGTCGTCGATGAATGGCATGAACTGATCGGCAACAAGCGCGGGGTGCAGTTGCAACTGGCGCTGGCGCGGCTGCGGCAATGGAATCCGCAACTCATCGTCTGGGGTATTTCAGCCACCTTGGGCAACCAGGCTCATGCGCAGGAAGTTCTGCTACCAGGCCAATCCAGCGTCAGCGTACAGGGCGCCCAGGCCAAGACCATCGAGGTCGACACCCTCTTGCCTGCGGCCATCGAGCGGTTTCCCTGGGGCGGTCACATGGGCCTGCGCATGCTCGATCAGGTGGTGGCCGAAATCGATCGCAGCAGCAGCTGCCTGGTGTTCACCAACACCCGCGCGCAGTCCGAAATCTGGTTCCAGGCGATCCTCGACGCCCGTCCGGATTGGGCGGGCATCATCGCCCTGCACCACAGCTCGTTGTCGCGTGAGGTGCGCGAGTGGGTCGAACGCGCCCTCAAGGATGGCCAGCTCAAGGCGGTGGTGTGCACTTCGAGCCTGGACCTGGGGGTCGACTTCCTGCCGGTGGAACGGGTGCTGCAAATCGGGTCGGCCAAGGGCATTGCGCGCTTGATGCAACGGGCCGGCCGCTCCGGACATGCCCCGGGCCGGGCTTCGCGGGTCACCCTGGTACCGACCCACAGCATGGAACTGGTGGAAGCGGCGGCCGCCCATGATGCGGTCGCACAGCGGCGCATCGAGCCGCGCGAATCGCCGGAGAAACCATTGGATGTGCTGGTCCAGCACCTGGTCAGCATGGCCCTGGGTGGCGGCTTCCTGCCGAAACGACTGCTGGCCGAGGTGCGCACGACCTGGGCCTACCGCAACCTCAGCGACGATGAATGGCAATGGGCCCTGGCGTTCGTGCGCTACGGCGGCCACTCGCTGACCGCCTACCCGGACTACCGCCGAGTCGAGCCGGACGAGCACGGCCTGTGGCGCGTGCCCGATGCGCGTCTGGCCCGCCGTCACCGCATGGGCATCGGTACCATCGTCAGCGATGCCAGCCTGCAACTCAAATACTGGAGCAAGGGCGGCGGCGGCCGCTCTTTGGGCAGTGTCGAGGAGGGCTTTATCGCCCGCCTCAAACCGGGCGACGGTTTCCTCTTCGCCGGTCGCCAACTGGAGCTGGTGCGAGTCGAAGACATGACCGCCTACGTCAAGCGCAGCACCGCCAAGAAGGCTGCCGTGCCGCGCTGGAATGGCGGCCGCATGCCGCTGTCCGGCGAACTGGCCGACGCGCTGGTGGCGAAACTGGGCGCCGCCGCCCGCGGCGAGTACGACAGCCCGGAGATGCGCGCCGTACGCCCGCTGCTCGATGTACAGCAGCAATGGTCAGCGCTGCCCAGCGAAACCACGCTGCTGGCGGAAACCCTCAAGTCGCGCGAGGGCTGGCATCTGTTCCTCTACCCCTTCGGCGGTCGTCAGGTGCATCTGGGGCTGGGCAGTCTGCTGGCCTGGCGCCTGGCCCAACGCCAACCCCTGACCTTCTCCATTGCCGTGAACGACTACGGCCTGGAGCTGCTCAGCGCCACGGAAGTGGACTGGGCCACCCAACTCGACCCGGCGCTGCTCAGCGCCCAGGGTCTATTGAACGACGTGCTGGCCAGCCTCAACGCCGGCGAGTTGGCCTTGCGACGCTTCCGCGAGATTGCGCGGATCTCCGGGCTGGTGTTCGGCGGCTATCCCGGATCGCAAAAAAGTACCCGACAGGTGCAGGCCTCCAGCGGTCTGTTCTTCCAGGTATTCAAGCAATACGATGCCGGCAACCTGCTGCTGACCCAGGCCCAGGAAGAGGTCCTGAAACAGGAGCTCGAAGTCGAGCGACTGGAGCATGTGCTGGAACAGATCGCCAGCCGTCGACTGGATTTGCACGCCGTCAAGCGCCCCACCCCGCTGGGCTTTCCGCTGCTGGTGGAACGCTTCCGCGAAAGCCTGAGCTCGGAGAAGCTGGCCGATCGTATCCGCCGCATGGTCGGCGACCTGGAGAAAGCCGCAGGATGAGTGAGTATTGCAGCGTACAACTGGCGGGTGCCGAACTCTGGTTGCTGGCCGAAAAGGCCATCTACTGGCCTGAACGTGAAGTCCTGCTGATCGCCGACGCGCACTTTGGCAAGGCGGCCGCCTACCGCAAGTTGGGGCAACCCGTGCCCCATGGCACCACCGCCAGCAACCTGCAGGTGATCGATCGGATCATGGGAAGATACCCGACCCGGCACCTGATCTTCCTGGGCGATTTTCTTCACGCACCGGGGTCGCACTCGGCAGGAACACTGGGCGCGCTGGCCGCCTGGCGTGCGGAAGTCGCAGATCTACGCATCACGTTGATTCGAGGCAACCACGACAAGCGCGCAGGCGACCCACCGTCCGAGCTGCGTTTCGACGTGGTGACGGAGCCCTTGGAAATGGGCCCGTTCGCACTGCAACACGAACCGGACGCGCATCCGACCCTGCACGTGCTGGCCGGACACATACACCCGGTGTACCGGCTGCATGGGCGGGGGCGACAGAGCTTGCGGCTGCCGTGCTACCTGCTGGGCGGCAAGTTCAGCCTGCTACCGGCCTTCGGCGCGTTCACCGGCGGATTCAACATGAACAACGACGCCAACCAGCGTGTGTACGTGGTCGGCGACGGTGGCGTCTGGCAGGTCGCCTGAGCGATCAGGCCACGGGCGCGGGCGGTGGCTCGTCGGGGACGGTCGGGCTGCCGGGTTCGGTCGGCTGCGGGGTATCAGGATCGGGTTGGCCGGGTACTCCACCGGCCATGTGGCCGTAAGAGTCGGCCAGAAGCGACCAGGCAAGTATGCCAATCTGGTTGGGTTGCAGCTGAGCCAGTTGAGCACTGATAGTCGGGTCGATTTTCATAGACACTCCTGAGCGATGGCCCGGCCTACGGTAAGCAAGCCGGGGAGTTCACTCATATGGAGTGGGAAATGGGCAACTAGTTCGCCTACCGCCGGTTTCAGGTACGCGGCAGGGTGACGCCGCGCTGACCTTGATACTTGCCACCGCGGTCCTTGTAGGAGACTTCGCACTCCTCGTCGGACTCCAGGAACAGCATCTGCGCCACCCCTTCATTCGCATAGATCTTGGCCGGCAACGTCGTGGTGTTGGAGAACTCCAGGGTCACGTGCCCTTCCCATTCCGGCTCCAGCGGCGTGACGTTGACGATGATGCCGCAACGCGCGTAGGTGCTCTTGCCCAGGCAGATGGTCAGNNATGCGGAAGTACTCGACGGTGCGCGCCAGGGCGAAAGAGTTCGGCGGAATGATGCAGACGTCGCTCTTGATATCGACGAAGCTCTTCTCGTCGAAATTCTTGGGGTCGACGGTGGCCGAATTGATGTTGGTGAACACCTTGAATTCGTCGGCGCAGCGCACGTCGTAGCCGTAGCTGGACACCCCGAAGGAAATCACGCGATCGGCGCCCTCGCCGCGCACCTGGCGTTCGACGTAGGGTTCGATCATGCCGTGTTCTTGCGCCATGCGGCGAATCCACTTGTCCGATTTGATGCTCATGGCGGGTGTCCTGAATAGCGAGGTGAATAGAATCCGAGCGGCATCTTACCGGGCCTCGCGCCAGGGTTCAAAGACTGCCTCGCCCAATGCCCGTCCAACCTGCCACAGGTCGACGCGAGGCCGCCGATCAACATTTGCAAGAAACCCTCAAAAGACCATTGGCACGTTCCCGAAAAAGGGTTAAGGTGGCGTCACTGTGTTGCTTGTGTCACTGAGAATCTCTACCCGATGTCCAACATCTTCATGAATTTTCCTGCTCTTTGCACTCAGTCTCGGCCAGGGCTCTTCCCGAACCGCAGTTAACTTTGTCCAAGGAGATACACCATGTCCAATCGCCAAACCGGTACCGTCAAGTGGTTCAACGATGAAAAAGGCTTCGGCTTCATCACTCCACAATCCGGTGACGACCTGTTCGTACACTTCAAAGCCATCCAGGCTGACGGCTTCAAAAGCCTGAAAGAAGGCCAGCAGGTCTCTTTCATCGCTACCCGCGGTCAGAAAGGCATGCAAGCTGAAGAAGTTCAAGTTGTCTAACTTGAGCTGAACAGCTTCTAAAAGACCCCGCCCTCACCGGCGGGGTTTTTTTATGCCCGCGATTCGTCGACTTTCCGCAAAAGCGGCGAGCGCACCCCAGTGCACCCGCCGCCCATTCGACGGCAATCAGTCGTCAGTCATGGTAATGCTGGGCATCGCCGGTGCATCGGCTTCCTGTAGGACGATCCGCGCGCCGACGTGCCGGGCCAGTTCCTGATAGACCATGGCAATCTGGCTTTCCGGCTCGGCCGCTGCGGTCGGTTTGCCGCCGTCGGCCTGCTCGCGAATCAGCATCGACAGCGGCAACGACGCCAGCAGCTCGACCCCGTATTGCGACGCCAGCTTCTCGCCCCCGCCTTCGCCGAACAGGTGCTCGGCATGGCCGCAGTTGGAGCAGATGTGCACGGCCATGTTCTCGACCACGCCGAGCACCGGGATGTGCACCTTGCGGAACATCTCCACACCCTTGCGGGCATCCAGCAAGGCCAGGTCCTGGGGCGTGGTGACGATCACCGCACCCGCCACCGGCACCTTCTGCGCCAGGGTCAGCTGGATGTCGCCGGTGCCAGGCGGCATGTCGATGACCAGGTAATCGAGGTCGTCCCAGGCGGTCTGGGTGACCAGCTGCAACAGCGCCCCGGACACCATCGGACCACGCCAGACCATGGGCGTGTTGTCATCGGTGAGGAAGGCCATCGACATCACTTCCACGCCATGGGCCTGGATGGGCACGAACCATTTCTGATCCTTGACCTTGGGCCGGGTGCCCTCGGCGATGCC
>NZ_DJUS01000100.1:0-33136 GCF_002438365.1 Pseudomonas sp. UBA6276 | reverse complement strand
CCAGGGCCAGGTTGGCCGCGGTCGTCGACTTGCCGACCCCGCCCTTGCCCGAGGCCACGGCCACCACGTTCTTGACGTTGGCCAGGCCGGGAATCTGCGCCTGCGCCTTGTGCGCCTGGACCACGCAATCGATCTGCACGCGGGCACGGTAGACGCCGGCGATGTTTTCGACGGCGGTCTGCAACACCTGGGCCCAGCCGTTCTTGAACAGGCCGGCGGCGTACCCCAGTTGCAGGCGCACCTGCACCTGCCCGCCGTCGATATCGATGGCCTGCACACAGCCGGCGCTGACCGGATCCTGGTTCAGGTAAGGGTCGGTGTACTGGCGAAGGACGGCTTCCACCGCTGCGCGATTCACGGTGCTCATGGCTACTCCCGATCAAAGACTGAGCAAAACAGGCGGCTATCCTAACGCGTCTGCCCGGGCACCGGCAGATTGGATTTGCGCGCGCGCCGGCAGGCCGTCCACGGCATCGGTGCCCGGCGCCCAGATTATTCAGCATACCTTTGGCCCTGCGCCCCCCAATCCGTTAGAATCAGCGCCTTTTCAAAAGCGGGAGACAGGCAGCATGGCGCAGCAGTATCTACCGGGGCAACGCTGGATCAGCGACAGCGAAGCGGAACTCGGCCTGGGCACCGTCCTGGCCCAGGACGGTCGCTTGCTCACCGTGCTCTACCCGGCCACCGGCGAAACCCGCCAGTACGCATTGCGCAATGCCCCATTGACGCGCGTGCGTTTTTCCCCGGGCGACGTGATCACCCACTTCGAAGGTTGGAAACTGACCGTGCGCGAAGTCGACGACGCCGACGGCCTGCTGGTCTACCACGGCCTGAATGCGCAGAACGAGCAATGCACGCTGCCTGAAACCCAGCTGTCCAACTTCATCCAGTTCCGCCTGGCCAGCGACCGCCTGTTCGCTGGGCAGATCGATCCGCTGCCGTGGTTCTCGCTGCGCTACAACACGCTGGAACACACCAGCAAGCAGTTGCAGTCCTCGCTCTGGGGCCTGGGCGGCGTGCGTGCGCAACCCATCGCGCACCAGTTGCACATCGCTCGCGAGGTGGCCGATCGGATCGCCCCGCGTGTACTGCTGGCCGACGAAGTGGGCCTGGGCAAAACCATCGAAGCCGGCCTGGTGATTCACCGCCAGCTGCTGTCTGGCCGCGCCAGCCGCGTGCTGATCCTGGTGCCGGAAAACCTCCAGCACCAATGGCTGGTGGAAATGCGTCGACGCTTCAACCTGCAGGTGGCGCTGTTCGATGCCGAGCGCTTCATCGAGAGCGATGCCAGCAACCCGTTCGAAGATGCGCAACTGGCGCTGGTCTCGCTGGAATGGCTGACCGAAGACGAGAAGGCCCAGGATGCGCTGTTCGCCGCTGGCTGGGACCTCCTGGTGGTCGACGAGGCGCACCACCTGGTGTGGCACGAGGAAAAGGCCAGCCCGCAGTACTCCCTGGTCGAGCAATTGGCCGAGGTCATTCCCGGGGTGCTGCTGCTCACCGCTACCCCCGAGCAATTGGGCCAGGACAGCCATTTCGCCCGCCTGCGCCTGCTCGATCCGAACCGCTTCCACGACCTGGCCGCCTTCCGCGCCGAAAGCGAGAACTACCGCCCGGTCGCCGAGGCCGTGCAGGAGCTGCTGGACAAGGGTCGGCTATCGACCACCGCGCAGCAGACCATCCATGGTCTGCTTGGCGCTGATGGCGACACCCTGGTCGCGGCGGTCAATGCCGGCGACGAGGAAGCCGGCCCGCGCCTGATCCGTGAACTGCTCGATCGCCACGGCACCGGGCGCGTGCTGTTCCGCAACACCCGTGCGGCGGTGCAGGGCTTTCCCGAGCGCAAGCTGCACCCCTACCCGCTGCCGAGCCCGGACCAATACCTGGAACTGCCCCTGGGCGAACACGCCGATCTGTACCCGGAAGTCAGCTTCCAGGCCCAGGCCGAGGACGCAGAAGCCGAGCGCTGGTGGCGTTTCGATCCACGGGTTGAATGGCTGATCGACACCCTCAAGATGCTCAAGCGCACCAAGGTGCTGGTCATCTGCGCCCATGCCGAAACCGCGATGGACCTGGAAGACGCCCTGCGCGTGCGCTCCGGCACCCTGGCCACGGTCTTCCACGAAGGCATGAGCATTCTGGAACGGGACCGTGCGGCGGCCTACTTCGCCGACGAGGAATTCGGCGCACAAGTCCTGATCTGCTCGGAAATCGGCAGCGAGGGGCGCAACTTCCAGTTCGCCCACCACCTGGTGCTGTTCGACCTGCCTGCGCACCCCGACCTGCTGGAGCAGCGCATCGGTCGTCTCGACCGGATTGGCCAGAAGCACATCATCGAGCTGCACGTGCCGTACCTGGAAAACAGTCCGCAGGAGCGTCTGTTCCAGTGGTACCACGGTGCGCTCAATGCCTTCCTCAACACCTGCCCGACCGGCAACGCGCTGCAGCATCAATTCGGTCCGCGCTTGCTGCCGATGCTGGAAAACGCCGACGACGGTGAATGGCAAGCGTTGATCGACGAAGCCCGCGGCTGTCGCGAAGCGCTGGAAAGCGAGCTGCACACCGGGCGTGACCGGCTGCTGGAGCTCAACTCCGGCGGCGACGGTGAAGGTCAGGCACTGGTGGCGGCGATCGAGGAGCAGGACGACCAATTCGCCCTGCCGATCTACATGGAAACCCTCTTCGACGCCTTCGGCATCGACAGCGAGGACCATTCGGACAACGCGCTCATCCTGCGCCCCAGCGAAAAGATGCTGGACGCCAGCTTCCCGCTGGGCGACGACGAAGGCGTGACCATCACCTACGACCGCGANNCCCATGGTGCAGGGCGGCATGGACCTGGTGCTGGCGGGCTCCATGGGCAACACCGCCGTGGCGCTGATCAAGAACAAGGCGCTCAAGCCTGGCACCGTGCTGCTGGAGCTGCTCTACGTGAGCGAAGTGGTGGCACCGCGCTCGCTGCAGCTGGGGCGTTACCTGCCGCCGGCTGCCCTGCGCTGCCTGCTCGACACCAATGGCAACGACCTGGCGTCGCGCGTCTCGTTCGAAACCCTCAACGACCAGCTCGAAAGCGTGCCCAAGGCCAGCGCCAACAAGTTCATCCAGGCCCAGCGCGATGTGCTGGCACCGCGTATCACTGCCGGTGAAAGCAAGATCGCGCCGCGTCATGCCGAACGCGTGGCCCAGGCACAACATCGTCTGGCCGCCGAGACGGATGAAGAACTGGCGCGCCTGACCGCTCTGCAGGCAGTCAATCCAACCGTGCGTGACAGTGAACTGGTCGCCCTGCGCAAGCAGCGTGAGGAAGGCTTGGCGATGCTCGAGAAGGCCGCCCTGCGCCTGGAAGCGATCCGGGTTCTGGTAGCAGGCTGATCCAGCACTTGCCTCGCAGGCCCAAGCCTGCGAGGCAAGGCGTTACGGTTTCACCCCACCTGTTACTGAGCGTGTCGCTCGCTCACTCTTACGCCCTGCGCTTGTCTCGCCATCGGATGCAGCGCCGAACAGCCCCCGCCAATAATGATTCAGTGCCGCACCAGTACGGTGCAGCTTTTACTGCGACGCCCTTTCCTGGATCACCACCCAGGGCGAAACCACCACCGCCCATAGCGTCGGATCGCGCTCGCAGAAATCCAGAGCCCGCGGCGCAGACAGCTTCTCGACCTGCCCATCGGCCAGCCATTGAGCTACCAACGCGTGTGCGTCTTCAGCCAACGCTTGCGCCACCGTGATCAAATCCAGCGCAGGATCGACCCACAACAGGGCACCCTTGGCGAAAAAGGGCTGCAGCGCCTGCCATTCAATAATTGCAGTCTCGCCCAGCAGCTTGGCATAGAGGGTGCTAGCGTTTTCAGTCATGGGTTTTACCGTCAGGAAAAAAATCGGCGCCATGATAGCCGTCCGAATCACCTGGAAAAACCCGGTTGCAATATACAGCTTCGAGTTTTGCCCTTGTAATCGGGGCTTTATGGCGCTGTCACCCGCCGAAATGTACTCGAATCTGTAACTTTATGTCGATTTAGCGACAACCGATCGATTTCGCTGCAAACGCCAGCTTTCCAACGGATAAAGCGGCGCTCTACACTGTACCGGTACAGTTGTCGGGTGCAGATTCGGATGTCGTCTGTCATGTCTCGCCGAGGGGGTAAAGCGGTGGGGATGGCCAAGATTCGGTCCGTCGCCTGTTCGGCCAGGACTATAAAAAATACAACGCAAAAAGGGAGCACTAATGAATAAGCAGATTTCCAAACTGTTTGCCGCTCTGGTTCTGGCCGGCGTCGCCAGCCACTCGATGGCGGCCGACACCATCAAGATCGGTATCGCCGGTCCCAAGACCGGTCCGGTCGCCGAATACGGCGTGATGCAGTTCAACGGCGCGAAGATGGCCATCGAGCAGATCAACGCCAAAGGCGGCGTCGACGGCAAGAAACTCGAAGCGGTCGAATACGACGATGCCTGCGATCCGAAGCAAGCCGTTGCGGTCGCCAACAAAGTGGTCAACGACGGCGTCAAGTTCGTCGTCGGGCACCTGTGCTCCAGCTCCGCCCAGCCTGCCTCCGACGTCTACGAAGACGAAGGCATCATCATGGTCACCCCGGCGGCCACCAGCCCCGAGCTCACCGCACGTGGCTACAAGCTGGTCTTCCGTACCATCGGCCTGGACAGTGCCCAGGGCCCTGCCGCCGGCAACTACATCGCCGACGTGGTCAAGCCCAAGACCGTGGCCGTGATCCACGACAAGCAGCAGTACGGCGAAGGCATTGCCAGCGCGGTCAAGACCACCCTGGAAGGCAAAGGCGTCAAGGTCGCCGTGTTCGAAGGCATCAATGCCGGTGACAAGGACTTCTCCTCGCTGATCGCCAAGCTCAAGCNNACTACGGCGGCTACCACCCGGAACTGGGCCAGATCCTGCGCCAGTCCAAGGAAAAAGGCCTGAACGCCAAGTTCATGGGCCCTGAAGGCGTGGGTAACGACTCGATTTCGCAGATCGCCGGCGAAGCCTCCGAAGGCCTGTTGGTCACCCTGCCCAAATCCTTCGACAAGGACCCGACCAACGTCGCTCTGACCAAGGCCTTCCAGGACAAGAAACAGGATCCTAGCGGTCCGTTCGTCTACCCGTCCTACTCGGCTGTGCAAGTGATTGCCGACGGCATCACCGCCGCCAAGAGCGAAGACACCGACAAGGTGGCTGCGGCCATTCACGCCGGTACCTTCAAGACGCCAATGGGTGAGCTGAGCTACGACACCAAGGGCGACCTGAAGAACTTCCAGTTCGTGGTCTACGAGTGGCACTTCGGCAAGCCGAAGACCGAAGCCGCCCAGTAAGCCTGGCAACACCCCCACAAAGCCCACTGCACCGCAGTGGGCTTTGTTTTACGAGTGACGGGTACAGCCGGTGCAATCCACCGACTGGCCCCCTGAAAATCTTGAAACCGTGACCAGCGGTTCACCTGCCCTGCCCGGCAACACTGCGCCAAGGAGAGCGCTCGGACATGGCCGGAGAAATGCGAACAGGTTTTTAGGAGCGCGGTAAATGCCTGAACTATTCCACTACATGCAGCAGTTGGTGAATGGCCTGACCATCGGCAGCACCTATGCATTGATCGCCATCGGCTACACGATNNTCATCGGCATGATCAACTTCGCCCATGGCGAGGTGTACATGATCGGTTCGTATGTCACCTTCATTGTCCTGGCGGGCCTGGCCATGCTGGGCATCCACAGTCTTCCGATCCTGATGATCGCCGGCTTCGCCGCCGCCATCCTGGTCACCAGCGCCTACGGCTACAGCATCGAACGAGTCGCCTATCGGCCGCTGCGCAACAGCAACCGGTTGATCCCGCTGATCTCGGCGATCGGCATGTCGATCTTCCTGCAGAACTCGGTGCAGCTGTCCCAGGGCTCGGGCAACTTCGCCATTCCCAACCTGCTTCCCGGCAGCCTGACCTTCGGCCCCGGTGGCGCCGAGGAAGTGCAGATTTCCTACATGCAGATCCTGGTGTTCATGGTGACGCTGGCCGCGATGTACGGCCTGACCCTGTTCATTTCCCGCTCGCGCATGGGCCGCGCCTGTCGCGCCTGCGCCGAGGACATGAAGATGGCCAACCTGCTGGGCATCAATACCAACGCGATCATCGCCCTGACCTTCGTCATCGGCGCGGCACTGGCGGCCGTCGCAGCGGTGCTGCTGAGCATGCAATACGGGGTGATCAACCCCAGCGCCGGCTTCCTGGTCGGGCTCAAGGCCTTCACCGCTGCGGTCCTGGGCGGCATCGGCAGCATTCCAGGTGCCATGCTCGGCGGCCTGGTTCTGGGCGTGGCCGAAGCCTTCGGCGCGGATATCTTCGGTGACCAGTACAAGGACGTCGTTTCGTTCGGCCTGCTGGTCCTGGTTCTATTGTTCCGGCCGACCGGCATTCTGGGCCGCCCGGAGGTTGAGAAAGTATGAGCAAGTCTCTTCGATCCGCGCTCTTCAGCGCGGCACTGGTGTGGGCCGTGGCCTACCCGGTACTGGGCCTGAAACTGGCCTTCTCCGGTGTCACCCTGGTCGTGCAGAACGCCAGCACCGGCACCCTGCTGATCATCGCCGGCTGTTCGGTGCTGATGTTCCTGCGGGTGCTGTTCGCCGAACGCATCGGCAGCCTGCGCCGCGATTCGAGCCGCCCGTTGATACCGGCCAAGGCCTCGAACTTCCTGACCCTGCCCAGCACTCAGCGCTGGGCCATCCTGGCCCTGGTGGTGCTGGCGTTCATCTGGCCGTTCTTCGGCTCACGCGGCGCGGTCGACATCGCGACCCTGATCCTGATCTACGTCATGCTCGGCCTGGGGCTGAACATCGTGGTCGGTCTGGCGGGCCTGCTCGACCTGGGCTACGTCGGCTTCTACGCGGTCGGCGCCTATGGCTACGCCCTGCTGTCGCACTATTTCGGCCTGAGCTTCTGGGAATGCCTGCCGCTGGCAGGCCTGCTGGCGGCCACCTTCGGCTTCCTGCTGGGCTTCCCGGTGCTGCGTCTGCGCGGTGACTACCTGGCTATCGTGACGCTGGGCTTCGGCGAAATCATCCGGATCTTCCTGCGCAACCTCACCGACATCACCGGTGGCCCGAACGGCATCAGCAACATCGAGAAACCGACGTTGTTCGGCCTGACGTTCGAACGCCGCGCCGCCGAGGGCAGCCAGACCTTCCACCAGTTCTTCGGTCTGGAATACAGCCCGATCAGCAAGGTCATCTTCCTCTACCTGATCGCCCTGCTGATGGCCCTGGCCGCGCTGTTCGTCATCAATCGCCTGTTGCGCATGCCCATTGGCCGCGCCTGGGAAGCCTTGCGCGAAGACGAGATCGCCTGCCGCGCGCTGGGCCTGAACCCGACCGTGATCAAGCTTTCCGCGTTCACCCTGGGCGCAGCCTTCGCAGGCTTTGCCGGCAGCTTCTTCGCCGCGCGCCAAGGCCTGGTTACCCCGGAGTCGTTCACCTTCATCGAGTCGGCGATCATTCTTGCCATCGTCGTGTTGGGTGGCATGGGTTCGCAGCTGGGGGTGATCCTTGCCGCCATCGTGATGATCCTGCTGCCTGAGTTAATGCGTGAGTTCAGCGACTACCGCATGTTGATGTTCGGCGCCCTGATGGTGCTGATGATGATCTGGCGTCCGCAAGGCTTGCTTCCGATGCAGCGTCCCCACCTGGAGCTGCGCAAATGAGCCAGAACATTCTGCAAGTCACTGACCTGAGCATGCGCTTCGGCGGCCTGCTGGCGGTCAACGGTGTGGCCCTGAGCGTGAAGGAAAAGCAGGTGGTGGCCCTGATCGGCCCCAACGGCGCCGGCAAGACCACGGTGTTCAACTGCCTGACCGGTTTCTACAAGCCCAGCGGCGGAACCATCTTGCTCGATGGCCAGCCGATCCAGGGTCTGCCAGGCCATCAGATCGCCCGCAAGGGCGTGGTGCGCACCTTCCAGAACGTACGCCTGTTCAAGGAAATGACCGCGCTGGAGAATCTGCTGATCGCCCAGCATCGGCACTTGAACACCAATTTCTTCGCCGGTCTGTTCAAGACGCCGAACTTTCGCAAGAGCGAAAGGGACGCCATGGAGTACGCCGAATACTGGCTGGAAAAGGTCAACCTCAAGGAGTTCGCCAATCGCACTGCGGGGACGCTCGCCTATGGCCAGCAACGCCGCCTGGAAATCGCTCGCTGCATGATGACGCGACCGCGCATGCTGATGCTCGACGAGCCTGCAGCCGGCCTCAACCCGCGTGAAACCGATGACCTGAAGGCCCTGATCGGCGTTCTGCGTGAAGAACACAACGCCACCGTGCTGCTGATCGAGCATGACATGAAGCTGGTGATGAGCATTTCCGACCACATCGTCGTGATCAACCAGGGCACCCCCCTGGCCGATGGCACGCCCGAACAGATCCGTGACAATCCTGACGTCATCAAAGCCTACCTGGGGGAAGCGTAAATGCTGCAGTTCGAAAACGTTTCCACCTTCTACGGCAAGATCCAGGCGCTGCACGGGGTCAACGTGGAGGTCCGCCAGGGCGAGATCGTCACGCTGATCGGCGCCAACGGCGCGGGCAAGTCGACCCTGCTGATGACCCTCTGCGGCGCGCCAAGGGCGCACTCGGGGAGCATTCGCTACATGGGCGAAGAGCTGGTGGGCAAGGAATCGGCGGAAATCATGCGCAAGAGCATTGCCGTGGTGCCCGAGGGCCGACGGGTGTTCGCGCGCCTGACCGTCGAGGAAAACCTGGCCATGGGCGGGTTCTTCACCGACAAGGGTGATTATCAGGAACAGATGGACAAGGTCCTGGCGTTGTTCCCGCGGCTCAAGGAGCGCTTCAGCCAGCGCGGCGGCACCATGTCCGGCGGTGAACAGCAGATGCTGGCCATCGGTCGCGCGCTGATGAGCAAACCCAAGCTGCTACTGCTCGACGAACCCTCGCTGGGCCTGGCGCCGATCATCATCCAGCAGATCTTCGACATCATCGAACAGCTGCGACGCGACGGCGTGACCGTGTTTCTGGTGGAGCAGAACGCCAACCAGGCCCTGAAGATCGCCGACCGCGCCTATGTGCTGGAAAACGGCCGAGTGGTCATGCAGGGCAGCGGCGAAGCCCTGCTGACCGATCCAAAGGTGCGCGAGGCCTATCTGGGCGGTTGAGTGGGCCGCCAGGCTCATACATGGGAGTTGACGCTCCGCTACCCGTAGGAGCGGTCTGCGGCCGCGAAGGCATCACCGCGGCTCGACTGACAGACCGCGGTAGGGCCTTCGCGGCCGTGGACCGCTCCTACGGTAGACCGTGAAATGGCGTGAGCGGCGTAGCCCAATCCCCATGAACACGCTTTTCACGCCCCCTGTGCTACCGTGCCCTCTATTGTTCAGGAGACCCACGATGCACCTGCCCCGCTCCCTTGCCATGCTCGTCCTGCTGCCGCTGCTCGCCAGTTGCCAATCCTTCTTCAACCGCGCACCTGACGCGCCCTCCACCGCCGGTCTGACGCGCATGCAAGGCGCGCTGCAAGGTGACAACGGCCGGCTGTTCTTCCAGCCCTGCGGCGATCCGCGCCGCTACGCGGTCATCGACAGCAACGATACCGGCGTGCTGCAGGAAGCTTCGCAGCTGGCGGGCAATCGCCCTGTGGTCTACGCCGACCTGCGCGGGCGTTTCGATGCCAGCACCAATGGCGGCACCGATGGCCAGTTGCGCCTGCATCAACTGTATCGACTCGACCGCTCGCTGGCCGCGTGCAAGGATCCTGACTTCAAACTGTCCAGCCTGAGCGCCGGTGGCGAGTCCCCGCGCTGGCAGGTCAGGGTCACGGGCCAGGGCATGGTCGTGGACCGTGAAGGTCAGCCCCCCCTCGCGTTGCCCTATGTCGAAGAACAGGTCGGCGGCGGTCGCTTCAACCTGTCCACCGAAGCCAACAACCAGCGCATCGAGCTGTGGGTGGCTCCCCAGCGCTGTGTCGATTCCCGCAACAACGGTGTGCAGTTCCTCTCCGCCGAACTGCGCGTGAACGGGGAGGTACAGCGTGGCTGCGCTACCTTCGGCGGAGCGCGCAACCAGTAACCCGCACCGTCCGGCGTTTTTTACCTGACGTCGGGCGGCGCATCGCGTTTATAATGCCGGGTTCTGTTATGCCCCCGGGGCGCGCCCGGATTTTTGGACCTGTCATGCTACGAATCACCGAACTCAAGTTGCCCCTGGACCACTCCGACGACGCCCTGCGCCCTGCCATCGTGCAGCGCCTGGGCATCGCCGACGCCGACCTGCTGGACTTCACCCTGTTCAAGCGCAGCTACGATGCGCGCAAGAAGAACAGCGAACTGCAGTTCATCTACACCATCGATCTGCAGGTGAACGGCGAAGCCGGCGTGCTCGAGCGCTTCATCGATGACCACAACGTCAACGTGGCTCCGGATGTCAGCTACAAGGTCGTCGGGCATGCACCGCAGGACTATGCCCAGCGTCCCCTGGTGGTAGGTTTCGGACCTTGCGGGATCTTTGCCGCCCTGCTGCTGGCCCAGATGGGCTTCAAGCCCATCGTGCTCGAGCGTGGCAAGGAGGTGCGTCAGCGCACCAAGGACACCTGGGGCCTGTGGCGCAAGAACGTGCTCAACGCCGAATCCAACGTACAGTTCGGCGAGGGTGGCGCCGGTACCTTCTCCGACGGCAAGCTCTACAGCCAGATCAAGGACCCGTACCACCACGGGCGCAAGGTCCTGCACGAGTTCGTCAAGGCCGGCGCGCCCGAGGAAATCCTCTACGTCAGCAAGCCGCACATCGGGACGTTTCGCCTGACCGGCATGGTCGAGAACATGCGCCAGCAGATCATCGCCCTGGGCGGCGAGATCCGTTTCGAGCAAAAGGTCACCGATCTTTTGATCGATGGCGAGCGTCTGCAGGGTGTAGTCCTGGAAAGCGGCGAGCAGCTGCATTCCAATCACGTGATCATGGCTCTGGGGCACAGCGCCCGCGACACCTTCCGCATGCTGCACGCGCGCAACGTGTTCATGGAAGCCAAGCCTTTTTCCATCGGTTTCCGTATCGAGCATCCGCAAGGCATCATCGACCGGGCGCGGCTAGGCAAATACGCCGGGCATCCGAAGCTGGGCGCGGCTGACTACAAGCTGGTGCACCACGCCAAGAATGGCCGGTCGGTCTACAGCTTCTGCATGTGCCCTGGCGGTACCGTGGTGGCGGCGACGTCCGAACCGGGTCGCGTGGTCACCAACGGCATGAGCCAGTACTCGCGCAACGAGCGTAATGCCAACTCCGGTATCGTTGTAGGCATCACACCCGAGCAGGATTATCCAGGCGGCCCGCTGGCCGGGATCGAGCTGCAGGAGCAGCTCGAATCCACTGCGTATCTGCTGGGCGGCAGCAACTACCAGGCGCCCGCACAGCTGCTGGGCGACTTCGTTGCCGGCAAGCCGTCCACCGCACTGGGCAGCGTCGAGCCTTCCTACAAGCCCGGCGTCACCTTGGGCGACCTGGCGCTGTCGTTGCCGGACTTCGCGATCGAAGCGATCCGCGAAGCGCTGCCGGCCTTCGAGCGCCAGATCAGAGGCTTCTCGATGCACGACGCCGTACTGACCGGTATCGAGACCCGTACGTCCTCGCCGCTGCGCATCACCCGCGGCGTCGACTACCAGAGCCTCAATCTCAAAGGCCTGTTTCCAGCCGGTGAAGGCGCAGGCTATGCCGGCGGCATTCTCTCCGCAGGTGTCGACGGCGTACGCATCGCCGAAGCCGTGGCCCGCGACATCCTTGGCCTGCAGCCGGCCTAGAGGGCCGATTCGCAAGCATGAAAAAACCGGCCGAGGCCGGTTTTTTCATGACAGGGTTCGCTTAGTGAGCGACGCGGCTGGTGCCGTCTACCGTCATGATGCGGACACGTTCGCCAACGCGGAAAATCTCGTTCTCCTGCACGGCCTGAACGTAGGCACGCATGCTGCCGTCATCCTCGCGCACAGTGATTTCCACGCCTTGGGTACGGGTGAAACCTTCCTCGGTCGCCGAACCCAACAGGCCACCGGCCACGGCGCCGATCACGGCCGCGACGATGCTGCCACGGCCACCGCCTACCGCGCTGCCGGCGACACCACCGACCACCGCGCCAGCACCGCCGCCGATTGGCGTCTTGGTGCCTTCGATCTTGACCGGACGCAGCGACTCGATGGTGCCCATGCGCACGGTTTGCACGCGGCGCGCTTCATCGCGCGAATAGGAGTCGCCCGACAGATTGGAGGCGCATCCGCCCAGCAACAGGGACATCGTGGTGAAGCAGGCAACTAACAGAACTGACTTGCGCATTTTGGCAGGACTCCATGGGACATGTGCTCATTAGACGCCGCAGGGCAACGGCTGTCACGACACGGTCTATAAAAATTTAAGTCATGTTGGCGTCAGACGGGGCTGATGCAGGCCAGGATGCTCGACCGGCCACTGAACGTCTGGACAACGTTCAGTGGCAAAAGGTCAGAGCAGGGTCAGGGCGCCAGGCGTTCGCGGATCCACGAACCGGCGTCGAGGCGGTAGTTCAGACGGTCGTGCAGGCGACTGGGTCGCCCCTGCCAGAACTCGATGCGATCAGGAACCAGACGGTAGCCGCCCCAGTGCGCCGGGCACTGCGGTTCGGTACCGCTGAAACGCTGCTCTGTCGCTTCAAGCAACGCTTCCAGTTCGCCACGATCGGCAATGACTTGGCTCTGCGGCGACGCCCAGGCACCCAGACGACTGCCCAGCGGGCGGACCTGGTAATAGGCGTCGGACTGGGCCGCACTCACCTTGCTCACCCTCCCCTCAATGCGGACCTGCCGCTCGAGGGCAGGCCAGAAAAAAGTCATGGCCGCGAACGGCCGCTCCGCAAGTTGCTGGCCCTTGGCGCTGTCGTAGTTGCTGAAGAAGGTAAAACCCTGTTCATCCAGGCCCTTGAGCAGCAACACGCGGCAGTGCGGGCGACCGTCGGCATCGACGGTCGCCAGCGTCATCGCGTTGGCTTCCA
Organism: Pseudomonas sp. UBA6276; assembly: GCF_002438365.1. Classification (NCBI taxonomy): domain Bacteria; kingdom Pseudomonadati; phylum Pseudomonadota; class Gammaproteobacteria; order Pseudomonadales; family Pseudomonadaceae; genus Pseudomonas; species Pseudomonas sp. UBA6276. The sequence goes on along the minus strand of NZ_DJUS01000100.1, from coordinate 20,127 downwards.
CCGGCGCCTGTTCGGTGTTGACCGCATCGCCGAACCACTGGCGAAACAGGCTGAACGGCTCGGACGGCGCCTGGGCCTCGTCCAGGCCATCGCGGGTGTAGCTACGGCGCATATCGGCCAGGGCTTGCGTCATGGCATCGATCCTTGCATCAGTGCGCCTTGGCCTGGTCGTTGTTCACGGCTTTCTTGGCGACCGCTTTCTTGGCCTCGGTTTTCTTGGCAGCCGGTGCAGCTTTCTTGGCCACGGCGGGCTTGGCTGCGGTCTTCTTGGCGGTTGCAGCCTTGGCTGGCGCCTTGGCGGCTGGCTTGGCAACCGGCGCTGGCACAGCCTTGACGTCCTGGGTCGCCAGCATTTCAGCGGCGGTGAAGGTCGGCTGGTTGTACTTGGCCAGCAGCGCCAGCATGGTGTTCTGCGGGGTCAGGAGAATTTCCACGCGGCGGTTCAGCGACCGGCCTTCGACGCTGTCGTTGGCGGCGCGCGGCATGACCGAGCCCATGCCACGCAACGTCAGGCGGTCACGCTGCAGACCGCTGAGACGGAAGATCGAGGCGATCGACTGCGCGCGTTCCTGACTCAGTTTCTGGTTCAACGGCGCGGCACCACTGGTGTCGGCGTGGCCCAGAATCAGGACGGCGGTCTTGTGGTCGGCATCGATGGCCTTGGCCACACGGGTGATCGGGCCGAGGCTGATCGGCAGCAACATCGAAGGGCGGTCCGGGTTGAACGAAGAGTCGACCGGCGCGGTAATCACCAACAGGTCTTCGCGACGCTCGAGCTCGAACTTGCTGTCCTTGATGGCTTCGCGCAGCTTCGGCTCATAGGCGTCGAGCCAGGCCTGGGTAACCTTGGGATCAACCTTGGGCACTTCGGCGACCTTGGCCTGAGCAGGCGTGCTGCTGGCACCGAATGGCCACCACCAGCGGCTTTCGCTGTCGGACTTGGAGTCGGCCTTGGCCACCTTTTCGTTGATGGCCTGCTCGACGTCCTTGTCAGCCGTCTTGCTGGCGACTGCGTCACGGCCAAATGGCCACCAGCTATGCCCGCCCTGGGCCGAGGAATCCTGGGGAGTTTGAGCACAACCGGTAGCGGCCAGGCACAAGGCAAACGCGATGGATTTATTCGGTGACATGGTGGTTCCACAAGGTGTTGGTAAATACAAACCGGTTTAACAAACCGGCCTAAATTATTGATTGATAGAGTAGTGCAGGCATAGCCCAACGGACGACCGCTGGTCGATTTCTGATCAATTGCTTCAGAGGCAAGCGCGCAGAACGCGGACCAGTTGCTGCGCTCGCGGGTCCATCAGTACATAGGGGCCCAGTGTATTCACGGCAAAGCCCAGGGCAACATCGTGCTCCGGATCGGCGAAGCCGACCGACCCCCCTGCTCCGGGATGACCGAAGGCACCGGCGCCAAGGCCGAAGGTGGCGTTGGCCACTGTCGGCTGATCGAGCATGCAGCCCAGACCGAATCGAGTTGGCGTCATCAGGGTCTTGTCCATGCCCAAGCTGTGTTCACGGGTCAGCTCTGCCAGCAGCTCGGGCTCGAGCAGGCTGCCATCGAGCAGGCCGGCGTAGAAACCGGCCAGACTGCGGGCATTGCCATGACCGTTCGCCGCAGGGTGCTCCATGCGGCGCCATTCCGGCTTGTTGGTGCTGGTCAGCACCGATGGCGGATTGGTGAAGGCGCGGGTGGCCATGGCTTCAGGTTCGCGCATGGTGACCTGCAACAGACGCTGGGCCGCTTCGTCGCCGACATTGCCCTTGCCACGGGCAATGTGTGCAACGCGGTGAAACTCCTCGTCGGGCAGCCCGACATGGAAGTCCAGCCCGAGAGGCCGGGCTACCCGCGCCATGATCGATTCGCCGGGGCCGCGATGATCCGCACGGCGCAGCAGCTCGCCGACCAGCCAGCCGTAGGTGATGGCGGCATAGCCATGGCCCGTGCCCGGCGGCCACCACGGCGTTTCCGCGGCCAGTGCGGCGGTCATGCGTGGCCAGTCGTAGAGCGCTTCGGGCGGTAACAGGTCACGCAGGGCCGGCAGACCGGCCTGATGGCTGAGCAGATGACGCAGGGTGATCGATTGTTTGCCGGCTGCGGCGAACTCCGGCCAGTACTGTGCCACCGGCGCGTCCAGCGCCAGCTTGCCCTCGGCGACCAGCTGCAGGGCGGTCACGGCGGTGAAGGTCTTGGTGCAGGAAAACAGGTTGAGGATGGTATCGCTGTGCCAGGCCTGGGCACCGTCCTTGTCGGCGGTTCCCGCCCACAGGTCGACAACCGTTTCCCCACCGATCTGGATGCACAGTGCGGCACCGCGCTCCTGGGGGTTATCGAACAATGCCGCGAACGCCTCGCGCACGGCTTCGAACTGCAGCTCGAAGTGACCTTGTATCTGCACCCTGACTCCCATCGACCGCGCGGCAAAAAATGAAGGGCATTGTTTCAGCGATTCAGCGCTTTGGGAACCGCTCTGCCAGGGAGAATTGTTTCATCTAGCCTGCACAGACCATCACGAAATTTCGCGGCGGAACGGTGGCAACGCATTGAGGATCGCCTTGCCGTAGCGCTGGGTCACCAGGCGCCGATCGAGCAGCGTGATGGTGCCGCGGTCCTGCTCGGTACGCAGCAGCCGCCCGCAAGCCTGGATCAGGCGCAGAGAGGCATCGGGCACGGCGATCTCCATGAACGGGTTGCCGCCACGCGCTTCGATCCATTCCGCCAGCGCCGCCTCGACCGGGTCATCGGGCACCGCGAAGGGGATCTTGGCGATGATCACGTGCTCGCAGTAGGCGCCTGGCAGGTCGACCCCTTCGGCAAAGCTGGCAAGGCCGAACAGTACGCTGGAGTCACCGCCATCGACCCGCGCCTTGTGCTTGTTCAGCGTTTCCTGCTTGGACAGGTTGCCCTGGATGAACACCTGCTTGCGCCAGTCGCGGTCCAGCCCGTCGAACACGTCCTGCATCTGCTTGCGCGAGGAAAACAGCACCAGCGAGCCGCGGTAGCCTTCCACCAGGTCCGGCAGGTCACGGATGATGGCCGCCGTGTGCGCCGCCGCATCGCGGGGATCGGCACGCAAATCGGGAACCCGCAGCACGCCTGCCTGCTCATGGTGAAAGGGGCTGGGCACGATGGCAGTCACCGACGCTTTCGGTATACCGGCGCGCATGCGGAACCGATCGAACTTGCCCAGGGCAGTCAGGGTGGCCGACGTCACCAGGGCGCCGTAGGCAACGTTCCACAGGTTGCGACGCAGCATTTCCGCCGCCAGGATCGGGCTGGCATTGACCTCGATGTCATAGAGCGCACTGCTGTCGGCCAGGGTCAGCCAGCGGGCCATGGGCGGGCTGTCTTCGGGGTCTTCGGCGGTGAACGCGGTCCATAGCTCCCAACTGCCCTGTGCGCGTGCCAGCAGGCTGCCGAACAGGGGGTACCACTCTTCGGCCTGGTGACTGGCGATGCCGACGTTCTTCTCGCCGTCCATACCTTCCTTGAGCAGCTCGCTCAGGCGGGTGAACAGATCGGTCAGCTTGGAGAAGCCCTTCTTCAGCTCGATGCCCATTTCCCGCATGTGCTCGGGAATCACACCGCCCACGAAGCGATGGCGTGGCCGTTCGCGGCCTTCCATGTCCTCGCCCGGCTTGAAGTCCGCCAGTTGCTCGCAGGCGCTGAACATGAACTGCTGCTGGGTCTTGATCTCGCGGGCCAGTTCCGGAACCTGCTCGATCAGGCGCCCCAGGTCGCCGGGCAGCGGATGCTGGGCTAATAGCTTGGTCAGGTTCTTGGCCGTGGTTTCCAGCCAGTCGGCCGTGGAGCGCAGGCGGCTGTAGTGGGCGAAGTGACCAATGGCCTTGTCGGGCAGATGATGGCCTTCGTCGAATACATAGACGGTGTCACGCGGATCGGGCAGTACCGCGCCACCGCCCAACGCCAGGTCGGCGAGCACCATGTCATGGTTGGTCACGATCACATCGACCTTGCCCATCCCTTCACGCGCCTTGTAGAAGGCGCATTGCTGGAAGTTCGGGCAATGGCGGCTGGTGCACTGGCTGTGATCGGTGGTCAGGCGTGACCATTGCTGGTCTTCCAGGGCCACCGGCCAACTGTCGCGATCGCCGTCCCACTTATTGCCGGCCAGTTTCTCGATCATGCTGGTGAACAGTTTCTGGCTCGCCTCGTCGACCTCGATCTTGAAGCCTTCCTCTTCGAACAACTGCGCGGTCGCGCTCTGCGCATGACCCTCCTGCAGCAGCACGTCGAGCTTGGACAGGCACAGATAGCGCCCACGGCCCTTGGCCAGAGAGAAGGTGAAGTTCAGACCACTGTTGCGCATCAGGTCGGGCAGGTCCTTGAAGACGATCTGCTCCTGCAGCGCCACCGTGGCCGTGGCGATCACCAGGCGCTTGCCGGCTGCCTTGGCGACCGGAATGGCGGCCAGGCTGTAGGCTACCGTCTTGCCCGTACCGGTACCCGCCTCGACCGCCACCACGGCCGGATCGCCGCTGCGACGACCTTCTTCATCGCAGGCGATGTCGCCCAATACCTTGGCGATTTCGGCAATCATCAGACGCTGGCCGTAGCGCGGCTTGAGGCTCTTGGCTTCGAGAAAACGCGTGTAGGCGCCCTGGATCGTGGTTTTGAGTTCGTTACTGATCATCGACTGGTCATGGCGAAAGGCTGGATATATTTTCAGTGTTTCTCATCGGGTCGCTATCATACCCTGCTCGACTTCGATGTGCTGGCTGGAGATAACCATGAGCGCCGACGGCGTCTTCCAAACCCTGCACGGGCTCGCTGCACTGATGTGGCTGGGCGGCATGCTCGCGACCTGGATGATCCTGCGCCCCGCCGGGCTTGCAGCGGCTTCGCGAGCTCGGCGCTTGACGCGCCTGGCGGATATTTTCCCACAGGTGTTCGGCTGGATCTGGGCAGCTGTGCTGATTCTTCCGATCAGCGGCGTCGCCCTGCTGCGCCTGCACTTCACCGGCTTCGAGACGGCGCCACGCGGTGTGCAGATCATGATGGGCCTGTACGTGATCATGGCGGCGCTGTTCCTGCGCATGCAGGGGCTGCAACTGCCCGCGCTGCGCAAAGCCGTCGCGGCCCAGGACTGGGCGGACGGCATGGCTGCCACGAAAAAACTGCGACGCCTGGCCATCGCTGGTCTGCTGCTGGGCCTGGCCGTCGTGGTGCTGGCCATGGCCAGACAGCTCAACGGCGTTTAAAAGCGCTGGACGCTCAATGTGCCCGCTGCGCCCGCCTCGCCGACACGTCCCGGCAAGCCCTCACGGCCCGACTTGCCGCCTTCGGCGCGGTACACCACGCAGCCCTTGGATTTGCCGCCGGCGCCTGCACGTCCCGGTACACCGGCTGCACCGCCCTGGCCGCCATCGGTGCGGACCTTGATCGATTCGCTGGCAAAGGTGGCCGGTACGCGCAGACGGACGTTGGCGCCAGACGCCCCCGGCAGGCCATCGCCACCATTGTCGCCATTGCCACCGCGTCCCGCCGCACCCCAGGTGCAGCCGGGCGCCTCGCCATTGCCGCCATCGAGACCGGCATAGCCATCGGCGCCCGCGCCACCGCGCGCATCGATGTTCAATTCCTGAGCGTTGAGCGATTGCAGCTGTACGTCGAGATTACGCCCCGCACGCGCCGCCTTCTGGTGAGTGCCCGGTGCCCCGCGGGCCAGGATCTGGCTGCCACTACCCAGTTCGGCGTGCTGCGCTCGCAGGCGCAGCTCCTGCTCGCCCGGCACCACGGCGATCCGTGCCTCATGCCCCAGGCGCAATTGCTCGACACTGAGGTCGGTCAGGTTGGCCGGAATCAACAGGGTGCCGTAATCCGCCACGTCCAGCCGTTGCAACTGGAGCACGCTGGAGCTAGCCGGCAGGCGCAGCAGGGAATGAGGTTCGACACTGACCGACTCGGCCAATGCAAGCGGCGCAAACAGTACTGCCAACAGACCCAGCTTACGCATGGCTAGCCTCGGTATCGAGCGGTGCAGGAATGGATTGGATATGAAAGATCCCGGCCAGCAGGATCTGCACGCGATCGAGCCAGGGATGGCTGCGCCCGCGCAAGCGCTTGTTGAAAGCGACGACTTCGATCACATGCAGCAGCAACAGCGTGCCGCCGGCCAGGTTGATCAATGCATGAAACGGTTTGACCATCGGCATGAACAGGTTGAGCAGCACCACCCACCAGAACAGCAGCGTCAGACATTTACCCAGAATCAGAAATCCTTTCATGTGCCCCCCAAGGCATCGGCTAGGCGCACATTAACGGCTGGGGGGTGGCGGTGACCAGAGGCCGGCAGGAAAAAGCTCTGTCGGCCTCTATTCATCAATGCGTCAGATGGATTTCCACGCGACGGTTCTTGGCGCGTCCGGCGTCGGTGTCATTGCTGTCGACCGGCTCGCTTTCGCCGCGGCCTTCGCTGCTCAGCTTGTCTGCCGCAACGCCTTGCGACAGCAGAAAGGAGACCACGCTGGCAGCACGCTGCTCGGACAGCTTCTGGTTGAAGGCATCGCTGCCGACGCTGTCGGTATGGCCGACGATCCTGACCGTGGCCACTTGGGAGGCCTTGATGCGCGAGGCCAGGGAAGTCAGTTCGGTACGAGCGCTGCCAGTGAGCTCGGCACTGCCGAATTCGAACGGCACATCGCCGGCATCGCTCAGGGTCACGACCTCGGGGATGTCCGCCACGGGTGGCTCAGGCGCCTTGGTGACCGCCGGATACACGGGCAACGGGCAGCCGTTGTGTTTGACCGGGGTGTTGGCCGGAGTATCGGGGCAACGGTCGCGGCGGTCGAACACGCCGTCTTCGTCCTTGTCGCCATCCTGGGCATAGCAGACCAGGCCAGCGGCTACGGCGCCCGCCAGACCGCCACCGGCAGCCCACGCGCCACTTTCGATGGCACCCAGGCCACCACCGGCCAGGCCGCCCAGCACGCTGCAAACCGGCCAGGTACGCGAATTCAGTGGAGATGCGCCATCACGGGTGGTACTGCAACCGCCCAGCACACCAGCGACCAGCAGAGCGGGAAGTACGGCCCGCGATAGATCTTTCAGCATCATTGAAGGCTCCTGAGTCGCCGGCGGGTGCCGGCAACTGAGAAGTAAAGCGTGCCGCCGGTCGATGTACAAGGCGACTGGCGGTCACTGGCAAAGGTTCAACGCTGGATGAGAATCTCGGTACGGCGGTTCATGGCGCGACCGTCTGCGGTGTTGTTGTCGGCGACCGGTTGAGCTTCGCCCATGCCCTTGACCGATACCACGCTGGCACGCGGCACGCCGCTGCTCACCAGGTAGTCAGTCACCGCCTTGGCGCGCTGCTCGGACAAGCGTTGGTTGTAGGCGTCTCTGCCAACACTGTCGGTATGACCGCTGACGCTCAGGCGCGCCGTGGTGGCCTCGGTTTTCAAGCGAGTAGCGACGGTATCGAGTTGCGCCCGGTCGGCGGCGGTGAGGGTGGCCTTGTCGAATTCGAAATGCACGTTGCGGATGACGATCGTTTCCTCCTTGGGCAGCGGTGCCGGTTCGGCGGCCACGGGCATCGGCGCTGGAGCGGGCGGTGGGCAACCGTTGGCGTCGACCGGTGTGCCCTTGGGCGTGCCGGGACACTTGTCGCGGCTATCCGGTACGCCATCACCATCCTCGTCGCCATCGCCATGCACCCAGCAATAGGCCGCGCCGACACCGGCCGCCGCTGCGCCGACACCGGCGGCCAGCGATCCGCTTTCGATGGCACCCAGCGCCGCGCCGGTCACGCCGCCCACGGCTGCACACATCGGCCAGTCGGTTTTCTGCAAGCCTGCGCAACCGGTCAGCACACTGCTGACCAGGATCAAGGGTAACGCCGTCCGAACTATGCTCATCTAGGTTTCTCCTCAGGGAAATCGGCGACAGGGGCCGATGTTCAGGGAGTAAAGACTGCCCAGGCCATATGCGCCAGCAATAAGCCATGTCGGGACGGCTCAATCAGTGCTGGGCCATCAGGCCGAGGCCCTATAATGTGACGGTCAAGACCGAGGAGTAGCAATGACCGACGCATTTTCTGCCCGCACCCCGCAACAGGCCCTGGCGGCCCTGCTCGAACGCCATGCGCCCCAGCGCCTGCTGCTGATCGGCGCCAGCGCCTTCCCCGCCTTGGCGGCGTTCGAGGCGGCGCACCCCGAATCCCAGGTCTCCAGAGCGGCACCCGGCCCCCTGCCCGCGCATCTGGCCGGACAGCGCTTCGACCTGGCGCTGGCGCTGGATTGCCTGGAACACCTGAGCAAGCCCGAAGGCACGCGCTTGCTGGCCGGCATCCGCAACCTCAATGCGAGCTGCATTGCCGTGCTGGCCGACCCGGTCGCCAGCGGGTGGAACGACACCGACTTCTACGCCCTGGCCCTGCAGGCCAGCGAGCGCTTTGCCCGTGACCAGCAGGTGCTCACGCTGTACACCTATGATGTGCGCGAATACAAACAAGTCCCGGATTGGCTCAACGCCAAGTTCTGGGCCAACCCGGAAAACTTCGGCAAGTATTGGTGGTGATATGAGCGTTTCAATCTGTCCGTGCGCAAGCGGCAATCTGCTGCCGGCCTGTTGTGGCCGCTATCACGAAGGCCAGCCGGCCCCCGACGCCCAGAGCCTGATGCGCTCGCGCTACAGCGCCTACGTGCTGGGCCTGGTCGATTATCTGGTGGCCACCACCCTGCACGCCCAGCAGGCCGGTCTCGACCGCCAGGCCATTGCCCAGTGGAGTTCGCAAAGTACCTGGCTGGGCCTGGAAGTCGTCGCGGCGGAAGTTTTCGGCGGCCAACCCGAACATGCCTTCGTGACCTTCAGCGCCCGCTGGCACGACAGCGCCGGCGAACACTGCCACCGCGAGCGCTCCGCCTTCGTGCAGCACGACGGCCGCTGGTACTTCATCGACCCGACCGTGCCGCTCAAGGCCAGCCGCAACGACAGCTGCCCCTGCGCGAGCGGGCAGAAGTTCAAGAAGTGCTGCGCCAGCTACATCAGCCAATGACCCTGAGATGGGAAATGTCCGGCACCTGAATGCTTTCCTCGTGCCGCAACTGCCCCATGTCGCTGCCTGCGGGCGCCAGGCTGAACTGTTGCAGGTTGAGGTTCGGCGCACGTACTGCGGGCTTGTCCTCCTGCAGATCGGCGCCCACCTCGGCGATGGCGAAATCGGGGGCGTCGACGGCCACGAACGCCGCCATGTAGGCATCGCGCGGCACGACCTCGGCGCGGCGTGCCACGGCCATGGGTTTCTGGCCGAAGTCACCTGCCGCGGCGGGCGCGGTCATGATGATTTCCTCGATCTCCTGGGCCATCTCATCGATGCTCGCCACCGCGCCTGCGCGCGCCAGGGCTGCGCGGTACTTTTCCGCCGCCTGGGCGTCAAGGTTGTTCTTGAGCACTATTCGGCGCCCGGAAAACAGCAGCTCGATACGCTGGGCATCGGCCTTGAACAGGGTCGCCAGGTTGCTCTTGACCTGATCCAGCGACGCGCCAGGCACGCATTCACCGCTGAAAACGATCTCGTACAAGCTCATGGCAACTCTCCTGGCGTGACACCGTTGCCGGCAGTGGGGATGGGCAGCTAGATGCCGAAGGGCCAGCACCGTGACGGTGATTATGGACCACGATGTTTCGGCGCAACAAGCTCGCTCTTGTCATGCGCACGGGCCTTGTTAGACTCAGGGCAAATCCAGAGGTCCGCGCCATGTCCGCTTGCACTCTCGTTCTGCGCAGCATCGGCTTGCTCTCAGTGCTGGCGCTCACGGGATGCGCAACCTGGTTCACCGGCAACTACGAGGACCCCAAGGTGCACCTGGTCAAGGTCGAAGTGGTCAAGGCCAACCTGCTGCAGCAGCGCTTCATCCTCCGGTTTCGCATCGACAACCCCAACCGCCGCAGCCTGCCCGTACGTGGCATGAGCTACAGCGTGCGCCTGGAAGACATGCTGCTCAGCGAAGGCGAGACCAGCGACTGGTTCAGCGTGGCCGGCAGAAGCGGCGAATACTATGAAGTGCCGGTGCGCACCAACCTCTGGCAACACGTGCGCGAGTTGTCCAAGCTGCTCAAGCATCCGGATCGACCGATCCGCTACGAGCTGCGCGGCGAACTGCGTACCGGCGTGCTGTTCGGTCACGATGTGGTACTCAATCACACCGGCGAAATCAACGCCCGCGGCCTGTCCGGCCACTGACCATCGCAAAGATTATTGGCGCAGCCCTTCTATTCCAGACCCAGGGTGAGATAATTCCGGCCAATTTCAATCACGGAGCTCCCCCGATGTCCCAGCAACCTCACGTGCACGGTCCTGACTGCAACCACGATCACGACCATCACCATGAGCACGACCACGGTCACGTGCATGGCCCGCACTGCAATCATGCTCCGCAGGAGCCGGTGCGCAATGCCCTCAAGGACGTCGGCCGCAACGATCCATGCCCATGCGGCAGCGACAAGAAATTCAAGAAGTGCCACGGCGCCTGAGACGAGCCTGTGCGTGAAGGGGCTGCGTTCTGGCAGTCCCCTCTGTAACCCGACACCTGGCCCAAGTCTGACCGCGGCGCATACTGCCCGTGAGCGGCTCGACCCAGGCAAAAATAACCCCCGCCAGACGCTTGCGCCCCGCCTTCTCCCTCTCTAACGTAGCGCCTTTTACGCCAGCCCCCGCAGGAGCTTCGCCATGGCCTCGCCCGCCCGTTCTTTCTTCACGCCCAAGTTCGGCTGCGCCGCCGTGGTGACCGGCATGCTCAGCCTGACTGGCTGTCAACAATGGCTGGGCGGCTCAGCCGAACAAAGCCTGCCGCCCAGCGTGGGCGTACAGCCGCTCAAGGGTCTGGCGCAGAACGTCTCGGTGCGGCGCAACGGCCTGGGGATGCCGCTGATTGAGAGCAACACCTTCCACGACGCCCTGTTTGCTCAAGGGTATGTCGCCGCCAGCGACCGTATCACCCAGATGGTACGCATGCGTCTGCTGGCTCAGGGGCGCCTGGCCGAGCTGGACGGTGCCGATGCACTGGACACCGACCGCCTGCTGCGCAGGATCAACCTGAAGAAGAACGCCGACCAGCTGTACGCCGCTGCATCACCGCGGCTCAAGCGCTTCTTCGATGTGTACGCGCGGGGCGTGAACGCCTATCTGTTCCGCTATCGCGGCAAGCTGCCAGCACCGCTCAGTGGCTACACCCCCGAATACTGGAAGGCCGAAGACTCGGCGCTGATGTTCGCCCTGTGGTCGTTCAGCCAGTCGCTCAACCTGCAGGAAGAGCTGGGCTCGCTGGCACTGGCGCAGAAAGTGGGCACCGACAAACTGGCCTGGCTGCTGCCGGTCTATCCGGACGAGAGCCTGCCGTTCACCGAGGCCGAGAAACTCAAGGGTGTGTCTCTGGGCAACTCGCTGACCCATGTGGCGGGGCTCGGCACTTTGAACCATGAACTCGAGCGGCTCGGCACGGCCAGCTCCAGCAACTGGGCCATCGCCCCGCAACGCGCGCGGTCCGGAAAAAGCCTGTTCGCCAACGATCTACATGCCGCCACTGCGGTACCCTCCGCCTGGAGCTTCGTCCAGCTGCGGGCACCGCGTTATCAGGCCGCGGGCGTCGCCCTGGCCGGTCTGCCGGGCGTGCTCACAGGCTTCAATGGTCAAGTGGCCTGGGGCATGTCGGCCGTGATGGGCGACAACCAGGATCTATTTGTTGAAAAGGTCAAAAGCGAAGGCGGCCGCGTGCTGTATCAGTCCAACGGCAAATGGCAACCGGCGCGGGTACGTCAGGAAACCTTCCTGGCCAAGGGGCAGCGGCCACTGCGCGAAGCCGTGTACGAAACCGGACATGGTGCCCTGCTCAACGACCTCGCCGGCCTATCGGCCAGCGGTGGCTATGGCTTGGCCTTGCAGCTGCCGGACCTGACCGAAGACAAGAGCCTGGACGCCCTGTTCGATCTGTCGCGCGCCAGCAATGTCGAGAAGGCCTCGGATGCCAGCCGGCAGATCCGCGCGGTGGCTACCAACCTGCTGTTCGCCGACGCCAACAGCATCGGCTGGCAAGTCACCGGCCGTTTCCCCAATCGCCTCGAGGGCAAGGGCATGCTGCCCTCCCCTGGCTGGGATGGCCGGTATGACTGGGACGGCCTGGCCGACCCGATGCTGCATCCCTACGACCAAGACCCGCCGCAGGGCTGGCTGGGGACCGCCAACCAGCGCATCGTGCCGCCGGGTTACGGTATTCAGCTGTCCAACGGCTGGTACTACCCTGAGCGCAGCGAACGCCTGGCCGAACTGGCCGGCGCCGGCAAGCAGGACACCCGCAGCATGATCGCCATGCAGTCCGACCAGACCACCCCGTTCGCCGCCAAACTGAAGAAGATGTTTCTCGCACCTGGCATGGCACAACCGCTTAAGAGCGCCATCGACGCCCTGCCCGACGCCGATCGCACCAAGGCCCGGGAGGCCTACACCCGGCTGATGGCCTTCGATGGCCGGCTGAGCGCGCAATCCGCCGACGCCGCGTTGTACGAGCTGTTTCTGCAACAAAGCATGCAGCGCACCTTCCTCGACGAACTGGGGCCGGTCGACAGCGCCGCCTGGAAGGCCTTCGTCGCTCAGGGCATGGCTTCCTACTCGGCCCAGGCCGACCATCTGCTGGGCCGCGACGACAGTCCGTTCTGGGACGACGTGAGCACGCCTCAGAAGGAAGACAAGCCTGCCATCCTGGCCCGCAGCCTGGCTGCGGCGGTCACGGCTGGCGAGACACAACTGGGCGCCGACCGCAGCAAATGGCAGTGGGGCCGCCTGCACCGCACCAGCTGGACGGACGCCGCTGGCCAGACGGTACGCGGCCCGGTGGCCACTGGCGGCGATCACACCACGCTCAATGCCGCGGCCTACCGGTGGGGCGACAGCTTCGACAGCGCGTCGATACCGGCCCTGCGCATCGTCGTCGACTTCGCCCAGACCGAACCCATGATCGGCCTCAACAGCAGCGGGCAATCCGGCAATCCGGCCAGTGCCAACTACGCCGATGGCATCGATGCCTGGCTCAAGAATCAGTACGTCAGCTTTCCGATGCAGCCGCAGAACTTCGAGAAGGCCTATGGCATCAAGCGACTGACGCTGACGCCGCAGAAGTAACCGCCTCAACGGCCCATGACGGTCCCCCCCCCACTCGGGCGGGGGCTGATCATTGCCCTGGATCCTGGGCTATGGGGAAGAACACCCCACCGCTCCACACCCCCAGCCAACCGTCACGCACCACCGCCAACTCGACGAGACGATAGAACACGTTGCGGTGAATGCGCGCTTCCAGGTTGGTACGCACCCGTACGTAGGGCGAAGGCTCCTGGCTGCAGGGGTCGATGTCCACCCGCAGCGGATGCTCCTCACCCGTATCGAAACTGTCTTCGACATTGCTGGTGAAGCGCAGCGTCTGCTGCTCGCCTTCACCCGATATCTGCATGTCGACGGCCACGAACGGCGCGTCATCGACGACGATGCCCACCTTCTCCACCGGCGTGACCAGGACGTACTCGTCGCCATCGCGGCGCAGAATGCCCGCGAACAACTTGACCATCGCCGGCCGACCGATCGGCGTGCCCTGATAGAACCAAGTGCCGTCGCGGGCAATGCGCATGTCGATGTGCCCGCAGAAATCGGGATTCCACAGGTGCACGGGCGGCAAACCCTTTTGGGTGGTGGGAATGTGCGCCAGCAAATCGTCGGCCTTGCCCGTCATGCCTGTCTCCTCAGCGGCTTACGCCCAACAGGCTACGAGCGTAGTCCTCCAGAGGCGGGCCAAGCAAATCTTCCGGTTTGTTGTCATGCATCGTCAACAGTCCGCCACGGCTGCGGATGGTGGCGGTGTCGATGAGGTAGTGAGTGCTGGTTTCGATGAGCATGATCTGGATCACGCTGCTGTCGACGCCGAGTCGATCCAGGGCCTCTTGGTCGGCCCACTCGTCCGTGTTGCCGATGCGGTCGTCGGCACGGGCAAAACGGGCATAGAGCAGGTAATGCGCACCGGCATTGCGGGCTTCGCCCATGGCTTGTTCCAGGCCCAGCGGTGCCGGGGCACGGCGTACCAGGGGAAAGTACTCGACGAAGGCTTCGAACGCTTCTTCGGCGACCACGTTGGGCCTGGGGTAGGCGCCGCCGGGAGGCACGAACGAGCCTTGGGCGATGTAGATGAACGAGTCGGGCTGCACGCGCAGGTTATTGAAGCGGCGGGTTTCGCTGTGGTTCAGCACGCCTGCATCGCTCAAGTGGTAGCGAGCGCCCTCGCCCAGATCACTGACCTTCATGCAGCCGCTCAACGCCAAGAGCGCCAGCAGCACGACCAGGTTACGCATGCATCCTCCAGAGCCGGCGACAAGATCCCGGCGATTGCCTGGCTGATGCAGCTTCTGCGCCAGTTCGCGAAGCTGGGGAGTGCCCAGGCTCAGGATTCCTTGGGACCCGGCAGTTCCGGATCGCGCTTGCGCTTGTTGCCCATGCGCACGCCGATGTCCATCAGGAACTGGAAAAAGCCTTCCTGATCTTCCAGCACATTGCTCCAGAACGGCGAGTGATACAGCGCGACCGCGCCGTGCACCAGAGCCCAGGCTGCGCAATAGTGGAAGTACGGCGGCACATCCTCCAGCTTGCCTTCGCTGATCCGTCCCTCGATGAGGAAGGTCAGTCGCTCGAAATTGGACGCGCGAATCGTATGCAACTGCTCGACGAGTTCGGGCACCTGATTGCCTTTGACGACCTTCTCTTCGAGCCTGTCGAACAGTCGGTAGCGCTGCGGATCGCGCATGCGGAATTCGAAATAGGCGCGGGACAAGGCTTCCTTGTCGCGATCGATGTCGGCCGAATGCAGCAGTGCGTTCAGATCGCGCTCGTAGTCGAGCATCAGGCGCAGGTAGATCTCGGCCTTGGATTTGAAGTGCTTGTAGATGGTGCCTTTGCCGATACCGACGGTGTCGGCGATCAACTCGACCGTGACGCTGTCTTCGCCCTGCTCGAGAAAGAGCGCAAGCGCGGTGTCGAGGATTTCCTGCTCACGGCGGCGAAACTCACGGACCTTACGAGGTTCTTTTTGCATAGGAAGGACTGGATCGAAAGCGAAGGCCGTCATTATGCCTGTATGAGGTCAAAATGCACGGATCATCCGAAATCTCTGGCGTTATGGCGGATATGCCACACAACCCCGAAATCGGTGCTGAGCAACCTTGCGCGTATTCCAAATACGTTTAAGAAAACCCGCATGGGCACTGGCGCCCGACGGGCGCTCGACGATACTCAAGGAGTCGTCGCGTCATCTCCCCCAATGACGCGTCGGCAAGGCGTCGATGGACCACGCGCCTGTAGTGACTCCTAATGGTCTTGACCCGGGATTCTCCCCCCAGAGCCCGGGTTTTTTTTGCCTGCGCAACGTTCAGGCCTGACGACGAACCCGTGCCAGTGGGAACAGCCGGCAAAAGTTGTCGGTGGTGCGCTCGGCCAGGCTTTCGAACGTCTCGCCCCGGACCGTGGCGATGCACTGCGCCACTTCACGAACGTACTGCGGCAGGTTGGACTTGCCACGGTAGGGGATGGGCGCCAGGTAAGGCGAATCGGTCTCGACCAGCAGGCGATCGGCAGGCACCTGGCGGGCGACTTCGCGCAGGGCATCGGCATTGCGGAACGTCACGATGCCCGACAGCGAAATGTAGAAGCCCAGGTCGAGGGCAGCCTTGGCCATGTCCCAATCTTCGGTGAAGCAGTGCAGTACGCCGGCCTGGGGCAACTGCGCCTCGCGCAACAGGGCCAGGGTGTCGGCACGCGCGCCGCGGGTATGCACGATGACCGGTTTGCCGGTCAGGTTGGCCGCCTGCAGGTGCAATCGGAACGATGCCTGCTGCAACTCTGCGGCCTCGGGTTCGTAGTGGTAATCCAGGCCGGTTTCGCCGATCGCCACGACGCGGGGATCATCGAGCTCGCCCAGGAGCCAGTCCAGGACCGGTGGCTGCCCGGGTGCCAGGTCCAGGGGATGAATGCCGACCGAGCAATCGACATCGTCGTAGCGGCCGGCCAGGGCCTTGACCGCTGCAGCATTGTCGGCGCTCACGCCGATGCACAGGAAGTGGCCGACACCGCAGGCGCGCGCGGCATCGAGCGCGGTGTCCAGGCAGCCGTTGTGTTCGGCGAGGTCGAGGCGATCCAGGTGACAGTGGGAATCTACAAGCATGAGGATAGGACAACTACATCGTGTGAGTGGGACGGTCGGACTTCAAGGCACCGGCCAGGTAGGTTTCGATCTTGTTGCGCGCCGTGTTGTCGCCATCGTTGAACTGCACGCCGACTCCGGCAGCGCGGTTGCCCTGGGCGCCCTTGGGGGTGATCCAGGCCACGCGGCCAGCGACCGGAATCTTTTCCGGCTCGTCCATCAGGTTGAGCAGCATGAACAACTCATCGCCCAGCTTGTAGCTCTTGCTGGTGGGGATGAACAGGCCACCGTTCTTGATGAACGGCATGTAGGCGGCATACAGGACGGCCTTGTCCTTGATGGTCAGGGACAGAATGCCGTTGCGCGGTCCGGGACTGACGGGTTGATTCATTCGTGCTCCCTTACTGGTGGTCGATTTTTGTGGCCACGGTTGGCAGTGCCGCGTTGTATCGGAAAAATCCCGTGCGCCCTGACGCGGCTTGCGCCGCTGCTACACATTCACATGCAGGCTGCATTTGGCCGCCCCTGTAGCAGCGGTGCAAGCCGCGTCCGGTATCGCTGCGGTCTTTCAGACAAACTACCGCCAGCGGCAGCAGCGTGCGATCACAATGCACCCATCACCGCTGCCCCGGCAAGGCCATCCAGGACACCAGCAGGGCTTCGATCAGCAATACCCGATTCAGGTTGGCCTTGGCCAGAACCTTCTGGCGCTGCATCAGCACCCAGTCCTGAATGGCCAGCACCTTGTCCTGAGTGCTCTTGTCGGCCAGATATTGCAGTACCTTGCGCATGTCGCTCAAGCCCAGGCCCTGCTCGTCCGCCGTCAGGCGATAGCGCAGCAGCAGGTTCGACCACTCGCAGAACCAGTCGAACAGCAGCAGCAACGGTACACCGCTCCAGGCGTTGGCCAACTGGCTGGGCGTCTGCTGCCCTTTCAACAGCTTCTTCACCCCATCGACGACCAGCGCCCGCTGCTCGACGATCCCCGCAGCCTGCAACCTGACGGCGGCCAGAGGCGAGCCGGCAGCCAGGGCCAGCAGATCGGCGCGCGCGCTTTCGTCCACGTCCGGCAGCGCCGTGGCCAGCCATTGCAGGCTGACTGCCTGGCTCGGCAGCGGGCAGGCCTGCTGCACGCACCGGCTCTTGACCGTAGGCAGCAGGCGGCTGGGCTGATGGCTGACCAACAGCAACACGGTATTGCCCGAAGGCTCTTCGAGACTCTTCAGCAAGGCATTGGCCGCGTTGATGTTCATGGCTTCGGTGGGCTCGATCAACACCACCTTGCGCCCACCCAACTGCGCCGTCTGCACCACGAACGCCACCAGTTCGCGGACCTGGTCGACCTTGATCGCCTTGTCCGCTTCCTCGGGTTCGAGGATGAAGTTGTCCGGATGACTGCCGGCGTGCAGCAGCAGACAGGACTTGCAGGCGCCACAGGCCTGCTGCGCGGCGGGACGCTGGCACAACAGCAACGCCATCAGCCGCTCGGCCAGGGCACGCTTGCCGATACCCTGCGGCCCGTGCAGCAGATAGGCATGGGCATGCTGGGTGCGTCCGGCGAGCTTGTGCCACAGGTCGTCTTGCCAGGGGTAGGCTTCAGCCACGCGGCAGGCCTCGCAGTTCGGGCAGCAGTGCATCCAGCGCCTGCTGAACCTGCGCCAGGCTTTGCCCGGCATCGATCACACGGTACCGCGAAGGCGCCGCAGCGGCGCGCGCCAGGTAAGCAGTGCGCACAGCTTCGAAGAATGCTCGACCCTCTTGCTCGAAGCGATCCAGACGGCCCCTCGCGCTGGCACGGGCCAGACCGATCTCTACTGGCAGGTCGAACACCAGCGTGAGGTCCGGGCGCAGGTCTCCCTGAACGAAGGTTTCGAGCTGGGCGATGCGTTCGTGGGAAAGCCCGCGACCGCCGCCTTGGTAGGCGTAGGTGGCATCGGTAAACCGATCGCACAGCACCACCGCACCGCGCGCCAGCGCCGGGCGAATCACCTGAGCCAGGTGTTGGGCCCGTGCGGCGAACATCAACAGCAGTTCGGTATCCACGCACATGGTTTCGTCGCTGGGTGCCAGCAGCAGTTCACGGATACGTTCGGCCAACGGCGTGCCGCCCGGTTCGCGGGTGAGTACGACGTCCAGCCCACTGGCGCGCAATCGCTCGGCCAGGTATTCGCGGTTGGTGCTCTTGCCCGCGCCTTCCGGCCCTTCCAGGGTAATGAATAAACCGGTCACAGAGTGTCCTTGCAAAGTCATTGAGCGGGCGCCTCGGCGGCGTCCGGCTTCTCTTGTGGCTCGCGCGTGCCGGTCTCGCTCGGCGCCGCCGCGGGCGCGGGGCTTGATCGATAATCGGCGCGGCGTTTGAGCTGGTACTCACGCACGGCAGCGTTGTGGGCATCCAGATCGTCGGAAAAGACATGGCTGCCGTCGCCGCGCGCAACGAAATACAGGCTGCTGCCGGAAACTGGGTTGAGCGCGGCGTGAATCGCTTCGCGGCCCACCATGGCGATGGGTGTAGGCGGCATTCCGGCGATCACGTAAGTGTTGTAGGCCGTCGGCTCGCGCAGGTCGGCGCGGGTCAGCTTGCCGTTGTAGCGTTCGCCCATGCCGTAGATCACGGTCGGGTCGGTCTGCAACAACATGCCTGCCTTGAGACGACGTACGAAGACGCCAGCGATCTCGCCGCGCTCCTGAGGCACACCGGTTTCCTTCTCTACCAGAGAAGCCATGATCAGCGCTTGATAGGGCTCGCTGTACGGTGCGCTGGCGGCGCGCTCGGCCCATTCGCTGGCCAGCACCTCTTCCAGTCGCCCGTAGGCCTGCTGCAGCAGTTCGACATCGCTCATACCGCGCACATACTTGTAGGTGTCCGGGAAAAACCGGCCTTCGGGAAACACCTTGGGGTGGCCGATGCGCGCCATGACTTCACTGTCACTGAGGCCTCCCAAGGTCTGCTCGAGCTTTTCCTGGCGCGCCAACGCGGCGCGCACCTGACGGAAATTCCAGCCCTCGACCAGGGTCAGGCTGTACTGCACCACTTCGCCGCGCTGCCAGACATTGAACAGCTCGTTCACGGTCATGCCCGGGGTCAGGCGGTATTCGCCGGTGTGCAGCGGCTGCCCGGCGCGATTGAAGCGCCAGTAAAGACGCAGCCAGAAGGCATCCCGCAGGGTGCCCGCTGCCTCCATGCGCAGGATCGTGCCGCCGGGGGTCGCGCGGTTGGGTACATCGAGCAATTGTTCTTGAGTGACGGCCAGCGGCTGGTTCAGGGCGCTGTCGACTTTCCAGGCCGCCACGCCCGCTGCCAGTACGGCAACCACGATGAGCGTCTCCAGCAACAGCAGAAATTTACGCTTCACAAATCAGGCATCCAATAGCGCGTGGGCAATGCCTTGCAGTTTACGGGTGAGCGGACCCGCCGGCCACCTCAGTGACGTGAATGCGCGCACAGGCCACACGCCGTAGACGCTATTGCACACGAAGACTTCCTCGGCCCGTGCCAGGTCCGCTGGCCACAGGTCGTCCACGACAACCTCCAGACCCAGGCTTGCGGCCTGCTCCAGCAGTTCGGCACGCATCACCCCGGCCACGCCACAGCGCTGCAGGGAAGGCGTGTGCAGCACTCCGTCGATGACCAGAAACAGATTGCTGTAGACCCCTTCGACCAAGCGCCCGGACATGTCCAGCATCAAACCTTCGGCGAAGCTCGGGTCGCTCCATTCGGCGCGTGCCAGGACCTGTTCCAGGCGATTGAGGTGCTTGAGTCCGGCCAGCAACGGCTGCTCGGCCAGGCGCGTACTGCAGGGGTAGAGTTCCACGCCCTGCGCGCCGTTGGCCTGCGGATAGGCAGGGCTTGGACCGCCTTGCAGAATACGTCGCGCACCGGCCTGCGGATCGGGCGCGTAACCTCGGGCACTGTCGCCACGGGTGACGATCAGCTTG